>JAVLBA010000003.1:0-71264 GCA_031581485.1 Desulfurivibrionaceae bacterium
TTTGTGCCTTCGTGTCTTTGTGGTTCGAATGCAATAACGAAATTCTACACATACATTTAAGTTTTACGGAGTACTAGTGGAGCAGACCATGAGCGAACTAACAGCCCCCCTTGATATCCAGGGGATATTAAGCCTCCTTCCCCACCGCTACCCCTTTCTCCTTATAGATCGGGTGCTTGAGTATAGTGCGGGGGAAAAGATTATTGCCCTCAAAAATGTCACCATTAATGAGCCGTTTTTTCAGGGCCATTTTCCGGTGGAACCGGTCATGCCCGGGGTTCTCCTTATTGAGGGGATGGCCCAGGCCGGCGCTGTGCTGGCCTTTCTCACCGAGCAGGAAAGGGTGGGGAAAGACCTGGTCTATTTTGCCGGTATCGACAAGGCCCGCTTCCGCCGCAAGGTGGTTCCTGGTGATCAAGTCATCTATGACGTGAACATCGTCCGCCGCAAGGGCAAGATTGTCAAATTGGAAGGCAAGGCCCTTGTTGATGACGCTGTAGTGGCAGAGGCCCATTTGATGGCCACATTTTCGTAATGAACGGTATACCTGTCTTGCCGGCAGGTACAATTTGTGTTTCTAATGCTATTCCGGCTTCAGCTGGATAGCTATTTAATATTTCACCCGGAAGAAGAGAAGAATGTCCATCCATCCCACTGCTCTTATTGATGCCAAAGCAGAACTTGACTCCGCCGTGGTGGTCGGCCCCTATGCCATCATTGATGCTGGCGTAAAGATCGACTCCGGCACGGTGGTCAGCTCCCACGCCCATATTTCCGGGCCGACCACCATCGGCAAGGATAATATCATCGGCAGTTTCAGCTGTATCGGCTTTCCTCCCCAGGATTTGAAATATCATGGCGAAGAAACCAAGCTGGTCATTGGCGACCACAACCATATCCGGGAATATGCCTGCATGCACCGCGGCACCCCCGGAGGCCACGGGGTAACCACCATCGGCAACAATAACCTTTTCATGGCATATACCCATGTGGCCCATGACTGCATTATCGGCGACCATGTCATCATGGTGAATAACGCCACCATGGGTGGCCATGTCGAGATAGGGAACCGGGCCACCATCGGCGGCATGACCGCGATTCATCAGTTCGTCCGCATTGGCGAGTATGCCTATATCGGCGGCATGAGCGGAATCAGCCTTGATATTCCGCCTTACGTGATTGTGGCCGGCATCCGCAATGAGCTGCAGATCCGTTCCATTAACCGCATCGGTCTCAAGAGGGCAGGGTTCTCCAGTGAGGATATCCGCAATCTCAACAAGGCCTTTATGGTCATTTTCAAGACAGAGGATCTTTTGCTCCAAGACGCCCTGGCCCAGGTGATGAAGGATTTCGGGGATTGCCCGCCGGTGGCGCGGATGGTGAACTTCTTCAAGGTTTCAAGCCGCAATGTGGCCCGTTTAAGTTGTGATGAGTGATAAAATAGGTATTCTGGCCGGCGGCGGTCAATTTCCCCATCTCTTTTGCCAGGCCGCCCAGAAAAAAGGGCGGCAGGTCTATATTGCCGGCCATCGGGGCGAGAGTGCGCCGGACCTGGAACAGCTGGCTGATGGCTTTTGTTGGGTGAAACTGGGCCAGCTGGGCAAAATTCTCAAGTTTTTCAAGAAAGAGGGCGTCTCCGAGGTGGTTTTCCTGGGAACCATCACCAAGACCCGGATTTTCCGGGATATCTTGCCGGACCTGCGGGGCCTTACCCTGTGGAACAAGATCGATATCAAGCAGGATGACGCCATTCTCCGGGCCATTGCCGCTGAGCTTGACAAAGAGGGCATTAAGGTCCTGGCATCCACCTCCTACCTGCAGAATCTCCTCTTCCCGCAGGGTGTCTTGACCAGGAAGAAGCCGAACCCGGACCAGGTCAAGGATATCCGTTTCGGTTTCCGGATGGCCAAGGCCATCGGCGAGCTGGATATCGGCCAGTGTGTTGTGGTCCGTGACCAGACTGTTCTGGCGGTGGAGGCCATAGAAGGTACGGACGCCGCCATCCGCCGCGGCGGGGCATTGGGCCACGACAAGGCAGTGGTGGTCAAGGTCTGTAAGCCGGATCAGGATTTCCGTTTTGATCTGCCTGCCATCGGCCTGCAGACCATTGAATCGATGAAGGAGGTCAAGGCCCAGGTGCTGGCGGTTGAAAAGGGCCAATCTCTGCTGTTTGATGCGGATCAGGTGATTGCGGCCGCGGATAAGGCGGGCATCGTTGTGGTCGGGGTCTCCCGGGATGAGGACGGCAGCATTTCTTTCTGATGCTGGAACCGGACGAAAACCACCAAGTTGTAACTGTTCAGGACTGCTCCAGGTGCTAGGAAGAGGCCTGCGAAGTGTGCTGCCTGCACACGAGCAGGGCGATGACAACGCAGATGGGGTGCTGCTGGATAGTTACTTTTATTTTTATTTTTTTTGAGTACTCCCTATGCGAGCCATGGTTCTTGCTGCCGGATTAGGCAGTCGCTTGCTGCCTTATACCCTGCAGCGTCCTAAACCCCTTTTCCCTGTTCTGAACACCCCCCTGCTTTTTCATACCCTGGCCGCCCTGCAGGCCGCCGGGTTTCAGGAGGTGGCGGTTAATTGTCATCACCTGGGCGCCCAGATTGAGCAGGCCCTGGCCGGGATGCAGGGAGTGACGGTTTTTCGTGAACACGAGGTGCTGGGGACAGGGGGCGGCCTGCGCAATGCCCGGGCCTGGCTCGGCAAAGGGCCTGTGTTGGTGGTGAATGGTGATATTTATCATGATATTGATTATGGTATGATTTTTGATAAACATTTGCAGGGTGGTGGAGCCGCCACCCTGGTGCTCCACGATTTCCCCCGTTTCAACAAGGTGAGTGTGGATGAGCAGGGGAGCCTGATAGACTTTGAGCCCTGTGGGCAGGCGCACCGGGTACTGGCTTTTACCGGCATCCATGTCCTTGACCCGGCGCTCCTGGAAACTATTCCCGAGGGCTCTTTTTATGATATTATTACCTGCTACAGGCATTGGTTGAGCAAGGGCAGGCGCTTGTCTACTTTTGTGGTGCAGGATCATTTCTGGAGTGATATGGGCACACCTGCTGATTACCTTGCTCTCCACGGTCACCTCTTGACGGATCCGCGTTTTGCCGGTCCGTCGCCCTTTTGTCTCGGTGACGGCCTGCAGTTGGCCGGGACTGAGCTCCATGAGTGGGCTGCTGTTGGCAGGGGGGCGCAGATCGGCGCGGGTGCTTCCTTGACCCGGGTTGTGGTCTGGGACGGGGCCGTGGTTGCCCCGGGAAGCCGGCTTAAGGATACCATTGTCACATGATCTTCAAGAAAGCAGCAGACAAGATGGCCATGGCCGGCCCCCAAAAGGACCTGGAGCTGCTCCGGGCTCTTTTGGAGGCGAGTTCCTGCCCGGCCGAAGTCGATCAGTTAGAGCCCCTGAGCGGGGACGGTTCCGACCGCCGCTTTTACCGGGTAAAGGGCCGCCGCCCCTGTGTGGCTGTTTTTCCGGCCCTGGGCCAGCCGCAGGCAATGGCAGAGGCCAGATCCTGCTATACCATCGCCTGCCATCTCGCTGATCTCGGGGTGCCGGTGCCCAGGGTCCTGGGCCATGACCGTGAAAACCGCATCATTCTTTTTGAGGATGTGGGAGATCTGCACCTCCATGCCCTGGCCGCGGCGCGCTCCTCGTTTGCCGAGGTGCACTCCTATTATAAGCAGGCCATCGACGGCCTCCTGAAATTCCAGGTGCGGGGGGTGAAGGGATTTGACAGCCGGTGCTGCTGGGATACCCCCAAGTATGATATGGAGCTGATGCAGCAGCGCGAGTCAGGCTATTTTCTCCAGGCCTTTTGCCACGATTACCTGGGCAAGATCATTGTGGACGAACAGGGCCTCAATCATGAATTCCTGCAACTGGCGCGGCGCGCGGCCCGGGAACCATCCGATTTTCTCTTGCACAGAGATTTTCAGTCCCGTAACCTCATGGTCCATGAAGACAGGGTGCGGATTATCGATTTTCAGGGGGCCAGGCTGGGGCCGCTGGCCTATGACCTTGCCTCGCTGCTCATCGATCCCTATGCCGCTTTAAGCAGGCCGGAGCAGGAGATACTCTTCAACTATTACCTGGAGCAGGCGGCAAAGGTGGTGGTGGATTTTGATGCCGATCAGTTCCGGCAGGGCTATGTCTTTCTGGCCCTGCAGCGGAATTTGCAGATTCTGGGAGCCTTTGCATTTTTATCCCAGCAGAAGGGAAAGACTTTTTTTGAAAAATATATCATGCCTGCCGCCTTCAGTTTACAAGAGCGCCTGCATGATGTGGATGATCGCTTCCCGAGGCTTATCGCCCTTGTGGAAGAGATTTGCGGCGACCTGCACGAGGCAGCGCCCTACGCCACCATGAGTGATTCCCTCGGGGATTAGAGAAATATGAACGAAGATATATTGCAAGATCGCGGCCAGGATACCCTGCTTGTCGCCCTGGTGGGACGTCCCAATGTCGGCAAATCAACCATTTTCAACCGGCTGACCAAGTCAAATAAGGCCATTGTCGATCCCACCCCGGGGGTGACTCGCGACCGCCACTATGGGCCGGTGGTCTGGGATGAAAGGCGGATTATCCTGGTGGATACCGGCGGCATCGAGCTACTTCCCGATGATATTATCTCCAGTCAGATTCAGGAACAGACCTGGTCTGCCATTGAGGAGGCGGATATCATTCTCCATGTCCTGGATGGGGTGGGCGGCATTCTGGCTGAAGATTATGAGGTGATAAAGCGGCTGCGCCGGTCGACAAAACCAGTCTACCACCTGGTGAACAAGGTGGATGGGCCGGAGAAGGAGGGCGAGATCCTCAGTCAGTTTTACGAGCTGGGCATTGATGAGCTGTGGGCGGTGTCCGCCTCTCACGGCTATGGCTTCAAGACTTTTTTTGAGTATTTCTTTGACACGCTGCCCATCCCGGAAGAACGCAGCGAAATCCCCCAGGATGCGATCCGCATTGCCTGCATCGGCCGCCCCAATGTGGGCAAGTCATCGCTGATCAATAAACTTCTGGGCCAGGAACGCATGGTGGTTTCCAATATTCCCGGCACCACCCGCGACTCGGTGGACAGTCTGCTGGAGAAAAACGGCAGGCAGTACCTGCTCATCGATACCGCTGGTATCCGGCGCAAGGGCAAGGTGCACCAGAAAATAGAGAAATTCAGTGTCATGCGGGCCCTGGCTGCTCTGGAGCGGTGTGATATCGCCCTGCTTCTGGTGGATGCCGATGAGGGGATCACGGAGCAGGATACCAAGGTTATCGGCTACGCCATGGAGCGGGGCCGGGCCTGTCTTATTCTGGTCAATAAATGGGATCTGGTGCGGGGCGACAAGAAACGGGAGAAATGGATCATGGATGAGGTGGCCATGGCCACCAAGTTCATGCCCTATGCGCCCACCATCAAGATGTCGGCCACCACCGGCATGTCGCTGACCAAGATTCTGGACACCGTGGACAAGGTGTACAGCCAGTTCACGGCCACTTTCACCACCAATGCCCTTAATCAGGTGCTGAAGCGGGCCACGGAAGCCCATACCCCGCCTATACATAAGGGCCGCCGCCTTAAACTCTATTACACCACCCAGGTGGCAAGCTCCCCTCCCACCTTTGTCCTCTTTGCCAACTATCCCAAGGGAATCCATTTTTCCTATTACCGCTTTCTGGTCAACCAGTACAGAGAAGGCCTGGGTCTCACCAATTCCCCCCTGAAGATCCTGCTCCGGGAACGTAAGCGCAAGAGTTACGGCTGATATCGGGGGCCAGGGAGCGTGCCAGCGAGACGCCTGGCGGGCGTAGTGCTGCAGCAGCCATAAAAAAAGCGGCATGACCTTGTTCAAAGGTCATGCCGCTTTTTTTATGGGGCAGGGAAGGGTCGAAGACTATCTGAGCTCAGCGCTCAGGCGCTCCATGGCCTTCACCACATTGTCGTAGGAGTTGAAGGCGGAGAGGCGGATATAGCCCTGGCCGCATTTGCCAAATCCTGCCCCCGGCGTACAGACCACGCCGGCCTTGTTGAGCAGCAGGTCAAAAAACTCCCAGGAGTCACGGCCCTGGCCGTCGATCCAGATGTAGGGAGAGTTGTCGCCCCCCACGGAATCAAAACCAAGCTTGCCGATCTCGGCCTTGATATGGGCGGCGTTGCGCAGATAATAATCGGTGAGCTCCCTGGTCTGGATCTTGCCCTCGGCGCTGTATACGGCCTCAGCGGCCTTCTGGATGGGATAGGAGACCCCGTTGAACTTGGTGCAGTGGCGGCGGTTCCAGAGGGGATGGACGGCCTGCTTGTTGCCCTTGCTGTCAAAGGCCATGCACGCCTTGGGAACCACGGTGTAGGCGCAGCGGGTGCCGGTGAAGCCGGCGTTTTTGGAGAAGCTGCGAAACTCGATGGCCACCTCTTGGGCGCCCTCAATCTCATAGATGGATCTGGGCAGAGATTCGTCGCGGATAAAGGCCTCGTAGGCCGCATCAAAAAGGATCAGGGCCTTGTTCTTACGGGCATAGTCAACCCAGGCCTTGAGCTCTTCTTTGGTGGCGGTGCTGCCGGTGGGGTTGTTGGGGAAGCAGAGGTAGATGAGATCAACCGGCTCCTGGGGCAGATCCGGCACATAGTTGTTGGCCTTTACGGAGTCGAGGTAGGTAATGCCCTGGTAGCGGCCGTCCTGGAAGGTGCCGGTGCGGCCGGCCATGACATTGGTGTCCAGGTAGACCGGGTAGACCGGGTCGGGCAGGGCTATTTTGGCGCTGGTGGTGAAGAGTTCCTGGATGTTGCCGGTGTCGCACTTGGCGCCGTCGCTGACGAAAATCTCATCGGCGCTGATGTCGGCACCCCGCGCCTGGAAATCATTCTTGGCAATGGCCTCACGCAGGAAGGCATAGCCCTGTTCAGGGCCGTAGCCGTGGAAGGTGGTATCGCTTGCCATCTCATCCACAGCAGCGTGCAGGGCCTTGATGCATGCCTCGGGTAAGGGCCTGGTGACGTCGCCGATCCCCAGGCGGATGATGTCCTTGTCCGGGTTATTTTCTTGGAAGGTGGCAATCCGCTGGGCAATGTCAGAGAAGAGATACGATGCCTGCAGCTTCAGGTAATTTTCATTGATGGTGATCATGGCAACCTCAGTGGGTAGTGATTCGCGGAGAATGTAAAGCAACCAACTCTATAAAACACAGGCCTTTTTATGTCAATCAAGATGGTCTGCCGGCAACCCGTGCCAAAAAGGAGGGAGGACCACTTTTCCTCTGTAACCAGCTGTCTTGAAAAAGAAACTTCTTGTGGTGCTCCATGTTGTCAGGTAGAGATATACCCCCTGCTCTATTTATCCGGAATTATCTGGTCAGTTCTATAACACCCCCAACGTGAGAGTGAAAAGTAACTGTTTTAGGAAGATAATACAGATATTTTACCTATGATGGGACAATCTGGAGGTTAGGGGCAGAGTGAAAAATTAGAAAAACAAAAGTCAAAAGCGGATTTGGCCCCTTCTTAGGGGGTGATATGACGGACAAAATTCCACTTATTAAACTGTTATGCAATAAAAAAATTATTATGCATGAAAGAGACCTATATTTTTGGATTAAATTTGGAAATCGCAAAAACATGGAAAGCCTTATGACTTCAGGCACTCTTTTCATGCAACGTTTATCAAAATTTAGAGAAATAGAAGAGGAGGAACGTGGCGATCCAGATGATGGAATTGATCACTCTCTCCAGCCAAACCAAACTCAATTATTAATAAATGGGGGAGCAATTAATGGAGTCGCAGGCCCCATCAGAATAATTGAAAACGCGTCTGTGAATCCATTAATCTACTGCCTATACGCCTTCACATCTGACCATCTGAAAACTATTGGCAAAAACTATATAGACAAAAGGTGTTTAGAATTTGGAGACACAGTCGTCATAATCAAAGGAGCAGATTTTTACGAACGTATAAAAACAAAATGCGACAAAATAAAAGCAGAAATTGAAGGAAAATTAGTCAATTATGTGGACAGAAGCTATCATGGAAAAATGGGTCCATTTAAAAAATATTCTAATTTCAAACATCAAAGCGAGTATCGTTTTGTTCTGAACAGCAATATAAAAGACGAAAACTACAAATTTGATATTGGCCCAATTGAAGACATAGCAGAACTACATCCAGCAGATAAAGTAAATGACATTATAAAAATTGCATAAATTGACATAACAAGGGTTTGCAGGTTTTTTGTTGTAATATGTTAGTTCATTTTTTTGATTTATAAATTTGTTTGAACGTAAACATTTTAGGGAGAAGTTTAATGAAGATTGCAATATTGATAATATCACTGTTCTCTATGCTTATTTTTTCAGGTGTAGCTCTGGCTGGGGGGAAAGTTGTTTCTGGGGAAGAATACCGAAGTACCTGGATATCATTCTATAAAGAGTTTAGAGTTATGCACAGCGATGGTACTACTTATAGCGGATTTGGGGCCAACAACCCAAAGGCTCATAGGTGGATTAAAAAGGTTAGGCAATACTCACAAACTACACGTCCAAATCATACTAAGTGGGGATTCTTTAATTTGCCGAATGGTGATTTTGTGACCTTCGGAGATTTGGCAACTATTGTTCCCGGAATTCTTAATAGTGACCCTAGAACCGACTTGATTTTAACCAAATATGAGCTTGCTATGATTTGCGTAGAGAACCCTGATATATGTAAAAAATATGAAATTGAGTAAAGTCCCTATTCTGGCAGTAGTTTCCGTTTTGAGATAACTCATTGATTTTACGTTATGTGATTTTCTGTCTTTCGTAAACTTTTTAGCATTGCACGATGTAACCGGGAGAAGGTGACGTCCATAAGATTATAAGTTTCTTTTCTCCTTGTCGGGTTTTAATCTCACGCGTATGCTACGCAAAACTCGCATAGATGCTCCGGGTGCCTTGCATCATTTTATCTGTCGTGTAAATTATGGGGTCAGGTTCAAATTAAAGCAGATTCGACATTCAGTCCGACATCCTGGTGCAGGCCGCGCATTTCCTTCCCGGGACATCCTGGGTCGCCTCTGCTGGTGCTCCGTACTCTCCCTTCCACTGTTTGGTTTTTGGGGATTTTGCCCGCAAAATCGTTGAAAGGGCTAAGAAATGACGAGGACACGTAGCGATAGTCCCTGGTTATACTCATATAGGGTTATTTTTTGTCTGCCTTTGATCTCTTCCAATCTAAGATCGAAAAAAATATCAATTCAACGTTCTAGTTAGTACCTGTCGTCCTGTTTACTTCTGAAATATATCGATCAACATCAAATTTTCGACGGCAGCCGTTTTGGTTCATGTAACGGACCTTGCCAAAGACCAGTCGGCTGGGCCAGGCCCGATCATGGACACCGCCGATGCTCCAGGCAATGCCGCTGTAACCGTTTGGGTCGCGTCCATCCAGGGAATATTTGTCGTTTAAATAGATTGAAACGGACATGGCCTCTTCAGGGCAGGAAGTCCACTCCAGGATTTTCTTGGCCCAGTACATCCGCAAGTAACCGTGCAGCTTGCCTTTATATGCAAGGTCCTGCTGGCAGGCGTTCCACAGCCTGTCAGCGGTTTCCGCCTGCTCAAACTGATCACGGCTATAGAGGTATTCACGCTTGTCGCGCCGATGGTCAGCATGGCTCTTCCTGGCCCAATCCGGAAAAGCTTCTACTGTGTCATACCTTTGATTGTAGTAGCAAAAATTATCTGCCAGCTCGCGCCGAACAATCAACTCCTCAAGGAAATCTTGCTTGGCCCCTTGCGGAGCTTGAGATCGTTCAACCTCCAGAGCCAGGCGCTGGGCTGACAGCTGGCCGAAATGAAGATAGGGTGAAAGGCCGGACTGGCCATTGAGGCAGGGGTCGTTTCTTCTGTCTGGATACCCTGCCAGACGATTTTGAATAAAATCCGTCATGGCTTGCCATGCCCCAGCTTCTCCTGGCACAAAAAAGGAGGACTCGGCTACTGATTGATCCCTGACCCTGTTGAGGATGGTTTTTACTTCAACGTTGCTTATGGGGCCGGCGGAAGGGAAAGGGTGGACAACCAAGGTGGGGAAATCAGTCAAAAAATCGGCCAGTTTGCTCTTTATTTTCGGCCTGATGGTGTAGGCTGCGTATTCCTGTTTATTCGAGGTCTGCCAGCAGGGGATGATGTTATGGCTGTCCACTTCATAAACCGACATGGAGGCCTGATCCAGAAGCTGATTTTTCCACTGATGTTTGATGCGTAAAGGGTCGAAATCGGTAACTACAGAACTGCAGTTCTCTTTAGTCAAAAATCGCGCCACCTCGTAACCCGGATCTCCAAAGAGCAGATCAAAGCCTATATCCAAAGGTTTCAGAGTATGGGCAACCTCTTTCAGGCCTCTGGTCAGGAACCCGAAATGACGGAGATTGGCTCCCAAAAAATCAGAGGTCAGGCAGAAAACCACCCGCAGATCCCGCTTTAGCTCCAGGGCAAGATGCTGGGCATAGAGCAGGGCCCAATTATCAGCAACCCGTTGATCCCTGCTCATCCAGTAATACACGGGGCCGGTTCCCAGAGTGCCGGCTGCCAGGAGCCGCACCCTCATGGAATCGACCCCCTGCTCAGTCATCGCCTTTTCCACCCAGGGTAACGATGCCAAGATACCCATCCACGGTAATAACCTGACCGCTGGTAATAAGCGTCATCGCCTCCGGAATACCAGTCACACAGGGAATACCGTATTCACGGGCGATTATCGCACCGTGGATCAGCATGCCACCCCGTCTTTCGACAATGGCTGCCGCCAACGGCGCAACAAAGGTCATATTAGGGTCAATGGCGTCTACAACAAGGATCTCGCCCTCTTGAAAAGATGCCAGATCACTGGGGTCTTGAATGAGCCGGCATGGTCCACGGGCGATGCCCCTGGCAGCGGGCTGCCCTGTGAGCTGGCGAGCCTTGATCTGAGTTTTAAGGGTGGTTGCCTCTTTGCTCTTTGCCGCACCGCTTGACACAGCATCTATTTTTTCACCGCGCAGGGCCTTAATAATACGCTCTGGTTCTGCCTTGCCAAACAGTGCCTGATCATCCAGCCTTTTTTTTGCTTCACTCACAGCAACAGCAAGCTGTTGTTCAATCTTGCCCAAATAAATATTATCGTCATCACGCAGGCGGTAGCTTGCTCGACCTAAGTCGAGTATCTCCTGGCCGGAAAAAGCAAGCTGGGCAAGACGTGCCTTTTCTAAAAAAAGCTTCACCTTTTCCTGAGCTGCCGTTTCCCTGGTGCTCTGCATTGGCTTCTTGGCAAATTGACCAAGCACGGCAAAGAGCATTTTTTGCGAGTCCTGCTCATCCACCAAGTCCGTCTGACTGCTGAAAAGGTTGCCGAACCCTCTTTTAAGCTGATTCAGCTTTACTAAAAACTCCTCATGGGTAATTGCCGACAAATACCCCCGGTTCAACTGCCCGGCCAGTTGGGGATCTTCATTGATTAAGGCAGCAAGCTCTGCCATCAGCTTGTTTCGTGCTGTACTCAGCATGGCATTGCCGGCAAGAAGCGAAACAAACTCAAAAGGTTCATCCGGTTTAATCAGGTCGTTATACACCTCACCAAAAAGCCTCATACCATGAGCAAAGGGGATGAACTGCTGCCAATAGATATCAACCCATTTCTGATTGATGGCCATCCGCCGTTCGACTTCGGCGGCCAACTCCAGATCAGACATTGACTCCAGCTTAATTTCCTCAAGTGCCTTGGCCTCCTCAGCCATGGCCGGTAGCTGGGTGCCCTCAATTTCCTGTTGCAGTTTGATGAGGTTCCCGAAACTGCGGTGCAGGCTGAAGTACCATGATCGCTCATCCTTTTGATCCCCGACAGCAAGGGACGTAACCGGTCTTGACTGCAGGACAATGAGCTTACCGTTGCTGAAAGTCCATTCACAATCCTGAGGGCAGCCAAAATACTTTTCAAGATCAAGGGCAAGATTGCCTACAGCGGCAAGCTCTTCATTGCTCAGGGACGGTTTTGCTGCCTGACTGCCGACAACCTCCTGCTTGTGGAGGCCATGCCCATCCCGTAAAATTGCTTGCCGGGGCTGATTCGCCTCGCTCAAAGAGAGCACTGAGCCATTTTTTCGGTCCACAATCCAGCGATCAGGCTCGATCTCGCCGTCAACAAGGCCCTGATTAAAACCATAGACCGATTCGATTACCATTTGGCCGGGCTGGTCAGGATGCTGGCTAAAAACAATGCCTGACGTATCACTGTCGATCATATCCTGGATGACCACCGCCATGCGCGACTGCCGGGCATCAAGACCAAGTTCCTGACGGTAGAGAAGAGCCCGGTCGTTCCATAAGGATGCCCACACCTTCTTTATATGATCAAAAAGCTGCTCCACTCCCCGGATATCAAGATAAGACTCGTGGAGGCCGGCAAAGGATGTATGTCCGGCATCTTCGTCAGGCGCCGAGGAGCGAACCGCCATGGCTTTACCGACAAAATGACGTTCAACATATTCTCTGATTTGGCTGGCCAGTTGATCAGGGAACCTGCCATTGAGGAATAAATTACGGATACGCAGCGAGGCATCCCAAATCTCCTCCCATCGCATTTCTTTAAAATCCTTTCGCGCCAGTTCAAGCTGAATCTTCTCCCTGGCGCCATTGGCAGCAAGAAAATCATCATAGGCAGTGCTATGCAGACAGAGAGTAGCAGGTATGGAAAATCCACCGTGGGCCAGACGCGCCAGGGCCGCGCCTTTGCCGCCCAGGAGGCTGACACTGTCAACACTGTTGGCTTTATTAAGCAAAGATATCATGGTCATCCGTCATATGCAGTTCCATAACGTGCTGAAAGTTATTAACCAGGATGTAACTTCGCACCGTCACCTGTAAAAAAGCGGTGGAAGGAGAATGAATGAACTCTTCAAGGTATGGGTGCCGAGTTAGATAGAGGGACCGACAGGCTGCAAGATCATCTTCCCCAACTTCACTGACGACACCCATAATAGTGACGGCCTCGGCCTGGTGAAAATCAACCTCGGTATTGCTGCGACTGTCCACCAACAGCGAGACACGCGGTTCTGATATGAGGTTGATAAATTTTCTGGTAGCCTTCGGAGTTACAAAATAGATATGTCTCAAATCTTTGCTATGAGCAAAAGCAATCAGGCTACTATAGGGTTGGCCATGGCGCTGTGACGCCAAAACAGCTAAAAGCTGACTTTCCAGAAGGGCAGAAATTTTTTTACGAATTTCTTTTTCCGTTTCCTGAGGTTGAGTCACGATAATCACCTAATATAATTTATATTTTTTACCCGAACATTGTCTGCCCAAATTCCACCACTGGCCCATGCCACATTTTTCTTTGACAAATAATAGCAGTTTCCTATCCTATAATATCAACCTTATCTTGTTTATCTTAACAAAAGAAGAGCATTATGCCTGATCTAGAAAAATCCGGTGGCTACGAAAGTATGGTGTGGGTTCGGGACAAGGATGGCAAGGAGTATGCCTATAAGGTAATGGAACCTTACAAGATTAACTCAACGAAAAGGTGAACGTCATGGCCGATAAAGCACAAGGTGGATTCGGAAATTTGGTATGGGTTCGGGATAAAGACGGAAAAGAGTATGCTTGTTCCGTTGAAGCCCTAAAAGGTAATATCAAAACAAAAGAAGAGCTTACTGAGGAGGAAAGAGAAAATTGTACGGATGTAAGCACCATCATTGGCACTGAGCGTTGGTAAATTTGGCCAGCAAACAACAGCCCAAACCCGCTTTGTGATTAACAGAGCGGGGTTTTTTTATAAATTATGGGGTTCGAGTCAAATTAAAACAGGGAATAGAGTAAGCTGATACTCGTTTAATTTTACTCTGGCCCGGACAACAGCAGTTAATGCCTTGATATTTTTCCATATTTTTTATCTGTTCAATGCCCGTTATCTAAAGGCACCCGTCCTTACTGGTCTTTGGCCTTGTTGAAATTGAGAAGGTGATTGTACGACGAAATGAAAATAGCGCCTGCGTGAAATGGCTGATCTGTTCAATCTTACCTCATTGCAAAGAAAGCAGGTACGTTCGCAAGTTTTTTGTTTGGTCGTCCAAGCCCAGCTTGCGGCGCAGATTCTTACGATGGAAGCTGATGGTGTTCACCGACACCCCCATAACATCGGCGATCTCCTGGCTGCTCTTGCCCTGGCGCACTAACGAGGCCACGTCAAGCTCTTGCGGAGTGACAAGCAAATGAAGAGATGACAGTTTATTTAAAAAAGGCGAGGCGATATCGTTAAGATTTTTTTCTATGATATCCACCAATACTTCATCTCGGCCCTTCATTTGAGCCTCTTTCAACTTCTCCACATAGGGCAGCACCAGGTTCTTGATGTTGGCTGCTATGCGCTGCTCAAGTTCCGCCAGATCACGGTCTCGATGGTCAAGCAAGACTTTTAAAGCAATATTAGCCTCTTCCAATTTGTCACTTTTTCCACGCAATTCTGCTTCTTTGACGCGAAGATCCTCTTGCGCCAGGAAAAGGGATGTAATGTTTTCATGGACAACGACAACCCAATTTTTGCCTTCACCAAGATGGTAGGGCAGTATTCTAAGATTAAACCACCGCTTTTTTGTTGGAGTGTGACAGGGATATTGGGCAACAAACTCCAGCAGATCTCCGTTTAATATCTTTTGAATGCCCAGGGCAACAAGCGCTCCTTCCTCTTCACCGGAATCTCTTGCCAGCTCACAAATATGCAGATAGTTGACACCTATGCAGTCGATTTTGCCTTCGAAACCATTGTCAGAAGCAAAATTCTGCCAGGCCCTGTTCGTCTCGACAATAATTCCTTGCTCATCAAGAACAGCAACATGGGCTGAGAGAGAGTTGACGATCCCCTGATATAAACTATTGTCCACATGCACTCCTTTTTGATAGTTTTTACTATTAATTATCTATCAATTTGCCTGTATTGTTTTTGCACCAATCCCTGCTTAAAGTCAATACATAAGGCAATGAAACCTTACAAGATTAACTCAACGAAAAGGTGAACGTCATGGCCGATAAAGCACAAGGTGGATTCGGAAATTTGGTATGGGTTCGGGATAAAGACGGAAAAGAGTATGCTTGTTCCGTTGAAGCCCTAAAAGGTAATATCAAAACAAAAGAAGAGCTTACTGAGGAGGAAAGAGAAAATTGTACGGATGTAAGCACCATCATTGGCACTGAGCGCTGGTAACTTTGTAAGAGTCGCACTCTTTAAGAGAAGAGTGCGACTCCATATTTAAAGAAGAACGACATGAAACATTGCAGCTTGGATAATTTTAAAGAGATCCTCCTTTCATGGATTAAGGACAAATATATCCGCAAGTTAAAAGTGGGTCTGCAAGGACCTTTCTGAACAACTGATTTCTGTCCAGTGTAATTCTTGAAATAAAATAATGATAACAATGAGTAATACCTAGGAGAACTCGAATGGAACTGAAAGAATATTTCTCAGATATAAAAGGCGTTGGTGTATTGGCAACAAGTGATGGAGTAGGCGTAGTTAATGCAGCAATATACTCTCGACCTCATGTTGAGGATAAAGACATTGTCGCATTTATCATGCGAGAGCATTTAACCCATAAAAACTTGCAGGAAAACCGGCACGCTAATTATCTCTTCCTTGAGGATGGCCAAGGCTATCAGGGAGTGCGTCTCTTTATGACCAAAATAGACGAGACTAACGACTCCGATCTCATCCAGGCCATGACTAGGCGGCACCTTACCCCAGAAGAGGACTGCAAGAAGGGGCCTAAACATGTAGTACGGTTTCAGGTGGACAAGGTCCTCAAACTTGTTGGTGGCGAAGAAATTCCTCTGGAGTAATTGGCGGAATTTCTATATTCGTCACCACAAAAAAACATAATTTGAGTGTTGGGGCTTTTTTTTATACATTTAAGGAGTTAGGCAATGCCCATATTGTGCCTTGATGCTCTCTGGGCATAAACAAAGGAAGGCGTCTGTTATGATTCGACTGCTGGCAATGGAACTGATTTTTATGTTTGCCTTTATGAGCCTCTGGTTCGCCATTGCCCTGTGGCGCAAACGAAACGACATTGCCGACATTGTTTGGGGTCTTGGTTTTATTGTCGCCACTTTGGTAGCTATCGTTATCAACTGGCCCATTTCAGGAAGGGCGTGGCTGGTAAGCGCTCTCGTTTTAATCTGGGGCGGGAGGCTGGCAATCCGCATCTTTCTTCGTAGCCGGGGCAAGGGGGAAGACAGGCGTTACAAGGAATGGCGAGAAAAATGGGGTAAACATTTCCTCATCGGCTCTTTCCTGCAAGTCTTTATGCTCCAGGGTTTACTCATCCTGATCATTGCCAGCCCTGTTCTTCTGGTTATCCATTCAGGTAATACTTCTCTCAACCTTTTGGATTTCATTGGCGTCCTGATCTGGCTCATTGGCTTTAGTTTTGAAATGATGGGCGACTACCAGCTTGACCGCTTCACTCAAAACCCTGCCAACAAGGGCAAGGTCATGAAATATGGCCTGTGGCGCTACAGCAGACACCCAAATTATTTCGGTGAGGTTCTGCTTTGGTGGGGTTTTTTCACAATGGCTCTGTCCGTGGACATGGGTTGGCTGAGCCTGATCGGGCCACTGACCATTACTTTTTTGATCCTCAAGGTCTCCGGCATCCCCCTGGCTGAAAAAAGATTAAAAAATAAACCAGAATTTCAAGAGTATATGCAAAAAACCAGCGTCTTTATTCCGCTTCCGCCCAAAAAGGAGAATCCGTCATGATCCATGACCTGAAAGTCTACCTCTGTCTGATTCCGATCTTCTTTATCATCGATTATATCTGGCTCGGTAAAATCATGAGCGGCTTCTACCTTAAAGAGTTGGGCTCCATGGCCAGGGTTTCTAAGAGTAATTTTGATCCGGTAATTTGGGCCGCCATTGTCGTCTACCTCCTCATCCCTTTGGGTATCGTTCTCTTTGTCCTGCCCGGACTGCCCGATCAAAATTTTATGGTGCCGGCACTGATCAAAGGCATGCTCTATGGCCTGGTTTTATATGGGGTCTACGATATGACTAACCATTCCCTGCTCCAGAGCTGGTCGATAAAGATGTCCCTGGTGGATATGGCCTGGGGCGCTTTTATTAACAGCGTCGCTACCTTGGCCGGCAAACACTTTGATGTCCTGTTAAGATAAAGGAGAAAAAATGAGGATTGCCATTATCGGCAGCGGCATATCGGGCTTAACTGCTGCTCACCTTCTTCAGAGGGATTTTGACATCCAGATATTTGAGGCCAATGATTATATCGGCGGCCATACCCACACCATTCCTGTGCAGACCGAGTCCGGAAGCTACATGGTGGATACCGGCTTTATTGTCTTTAACGAGACGACCTATCCAAACTTTTGCAAAATTATTGACGGGCTGGGGGTTAGATCAAAGCCCACAGAAATGACCTTTAGTGTTAAATGTGCTCAGTCTGGCGTTGAGTATAACGCCCACTCATTAAATACCCTCTTTTCCCAACGTAAAAACATTTTCTGTCCGGCCCATTACCGGATGATCTACGACATCTTTCGTTTTAGGAGCGAATTTGAAAATCTGTTGGATCACAAATACGATCATGAACCGCTGGTTCCTTATCTTAAAAATCGTGGTTATGGTGAACGTTTCATCAACCTTTTCGTGCTGCCCATTACAGCCTCGCTCTGGTCTGCCGGTTTGGATAAATCAAAAAATTTTCCTCTGGGCACCTTTGTCCGCTTCTTTAAGAACCACGGCTTTCTCGATATCAAGAATCAATTTCAGTGGCGGGTGATTCAAGGTGGCTCCCAGGCATATGTTCCCAGACTGATAGAGTCCTTTAAGGATAAAATCGAACTGCACTGCCCTGTCACATCAATAGAGAGAAAAGACGATCAGGTGATGGTCAAACACCAGCAGGGCAGCGATAGTTTTGATCAGGTCATCCTCGCCGTGCATAGCGACCAGGCCCTTGCCCTGTTGGCAGATCCGTCTGAAGCCGAAAACGAGATCTTGGGCGCCATCGGCTATCAATCCAATGATGTCATTCTTCACACTGACAGCGCTCTCCTGCCCCGCAAAGAGTCGATCTGGGCCAGCTGGAATTATGCCATTCCCAAAGAGACTCAGGATACGGCATCTCTGAATTATGACATGAATATCCTCCAGGGCATTTCGGCTCCGGAAGAGTTTGTGGTGTCGTTAAACCAGCGCCAACATATTGATACTGCTCGAATTATTGGCGAGTATCTTTACCAGCATCCGCTCTACACGCCTCAGGTACCGGCGGCCCAAAACCGCCACGCAGAAATTAGCGGCGTCAACCGGACCCATTATTGCGGAGCCTACTGGGGGTATGGCTTCCATGAGGATGGCGTCAAAAGCGGCCTGAAGGTGGCTCAATTCTTCGGCAAGGAATTGGTATGAACAGCTGCATATATCAAGGTGAGGTCAGGCATGCCCGCTACCAACCGGTGACTAACGGTTTTCACTTCAGGCTGTTTATGATGTATCTCGATCTCTCAGAATTAGACGAAGTCTTTACCAAGAGGTGGCTTTGGTCCACAAATCATTGCAATCTGGCCTATCTGCGCCGCAAGGATCATTTTGGCGATCCCGCCATCACCATTGATCAGGCAGTGCGTGATTTGGTGGCAGAAAAAACAGGCACCCCCTGTCAAGGCCCTATCCGCATGCTTTGCCACCTGCGCTACTGGGGCTACTGCTTTAACCCGGCCACCCTTTTTTATTGTTATGATCAAAGCGGTAAAGAGCTTGAAACCATTATCGTCGAAATTCACAATACCCCCTGGGGCGAAGTGTTTTGCTATGTCCTTGACCGGAAAAATGAGCAACGCCAGGACCAGACCAGAACCTATCGGTTTGATAAAGATTTCCATGTCTCGCCGTTCATGGACATGGATGTTTCCTACACATGGCAGTTTAAGGAACCAGGCGATGACCTCAAGGTTCTGATGATGGACTTCCACGATGACAAAAAAATCTTTGAGGCCGAACTGATGTTACATCGCCGGGAGATAAACGGTAAAAATCTGGCAGCAATGCTCACCAAACATCCCTTGATGACCTTCAAGGTAACTGCAGGCATTTACTGGCAGGCGCTGCGGCTCTGGAAAAAAGGATCACCTTTTTATACTCACCCCGCTAAAAGCGATGAGGTGGAGGTTTAGTACAAACATGAACAAAAAACTGATCTCTAAAGAAACAGCCCTGGTCTTGCCCGCCTCTTCCATCGGCCACAGGCTTTTCACCCTTAATCTCTGCCGTCATATTGTTTTACGACGGCTGGCGGCTCTTCAGGACGGTGTTATTGAGATTGAAGATGGTGATGATGTCTTTTTGGTCGGCAGAAAAGAAAAAAACAATTTGCAGGCCAAGATAGAGGTCAAAAATCCGATGTTTTACAGAGCCATGGTGTTTGGCGGCAGTATCGGTGCCGGAGAATCGTACATGCGTGATGAGTGGAGTTGCAGCAATCTCACCGATCTCATTCGGCTCATCGTCTTGAACCAGGATGTCCTGGATACCATTGATGCCGGGCTTGCGAAGATTACGGCGCCCATCTACAAGCTTTTCCATGTCCGCCGCAAAAACACCAAGAACGGCAGTAAAAAAAATATCAGCGCCCATTACGATTTGGGCAATAATTTTTATCGCCTCTTTCTCGACGAATCCCTGGCCTACTCCTGCGGCATTTTCAAAGACGAGCAGGCCTCCCTGCATGAGGCCTCCCTGGAAAAATTTGAACGGATCTGTAAAAAGCTTGCTCTTTCAGAAGATGACCACCTTCTGGAAATTGGCACGGGCTGGGGAGGTTTTGCCATCTATGCTGCCCAAAATTACGGCTGCCGGGTAACCACCACCACAATTTCAAAAGAGCAGCACGATCATGCCGAAAAACGCATCAAAGAAGCCGGCTTGTCAGGTCGAATCGACCTCCTCTTTCAAGACTATCGTGAGCTTGGCGGAAAATTCGACAAGATAGTCGCCATTGAGATGATCGAGGCGGTGGGGCACCATTTTTACCAGACCTTTTTTAAATGCTGTTGTGACCTGTTAAAACCGTACGGCACCATGCTTGTTCAGGCTATTACCATTCAGGACCAGGCCTATGAGCAACATAAGAACACAGCTGACTTCATCAGCTGCTACATCTTTCCAGGCTGCTGTATTCCTTCTATTACTGCCATGATTCAGGCCTCTACCAAGGCATCTGAAATGAAACTCTTTCACCTTGAAGATATCACCCCCCATTACGCCGCTACCTTGCGAATCTGGCGGCAAAATTTCTTAGACAGGATCGATGAGGTTCGCGATCTGGGATTCAGTGAAAGCTTTATAAAGATGTGGGAGTTTTATTTATGCTATTGCGAGGCCGGTTTTGCCGAGCGCTACCTCGGCAATGTCCAGATGATCTTCAGCAAGCCGGGATGCCGCCAATCGCCAATTTTGCCGAATTTGTAACACATGCTGATTGCCTTTAATTTAATAAGCTTCCAGATCGGCTGGTTTGCCTCTGTCCTCGGCGCAGCCAATGACATGTCCTGGCTTGGGCCGATGGTGGTGGTCTTATTCTTTGCTGCGCACCTCAAAATAAATGGCCACATGGTGCGGGAAATCAGCCTGGGACTGAAGATCATAATTATCGGTTTTGTCACCGATACCCTGCTCACCATCTATGGAGTCTACACCCCAAAACCCTTCTTTTTCCCAGCACCGTACAGTCCTCCCTGGCTGATTTTTTTGTGGCTCAACTTTGCCACCCTGCTTAATGTTTCATTAAAATGGCTCAGCCACCGCTATCTGCTCGCTGTTTTTTTAGGTGGCACAGGAGGTGCTCTGGCTTACTACGGAGGTAGTGTATTTGGGGTCATGACTTTCAATCCGCCCCTTGTTGTTAATTTGCTGATTACCGGCCTGGTCTGGGCCGCTCTCACCCCGCTTTTTTTTATCCTTTCACGCTTTATTGACCAAAAGCTGGCACAACAAACAACCTAAACTTTATAAGCTCAGAAAAGGACACCATGAAAAAACAAAGCGTTATCCTCTACGGCTTAACCACCTGCGTTTACTGCAAGGCCGCCAAGAAAATGCTAGAGGATCTGAACATTGAATACCGGGCCATAGAGGCAGATCTTCTTGCCGATAATGAACGTCAGGAGGTGATTGACGAGCTTAAAAAACTCAATCCGGCTTGCACCTTTCCCACAGTGGTGGTTGGCGATAAGGTCATCACAGGCTACAAGGCCCAAGAGATCAAAGAAGCTTTGGGGATTAGAACGGAGGTGGATGATCTTTATGAGCGCTTAAAAAAAATCAACGAACCAAAGGGCTATCTTTTCAATGGTGAAAAGGAAAAGACCTTTGAGCTTTTGCGAAGCCTGCTGATCAACAAGGATAGATACGGCTATATGGCCTGCCCTTGCCGGCTGGCCTGCGGAGATAGGGAGAAAGATAGGGATATTATCTGCCCCTGTAATTATCGAGAGCCCGACGTCAAAGAGTTTGGCAGCTGCTACTGCGGACTCTATGTTTCAAAGGAATGGTATACAGGCAAGATAGAACGGGTCGTCATCCCGGAAAGAAGATCTGCTGACCTTTATTGACAATAGTTATATCATGCCAATAGGAGATTTTTCCGAAGATGCCATGTGCGAGTAATTGAGGTCAGAGTAAAATTAAATTTGTTCATTAACTAAGCGGTAGAGGTCATAGAAGGAGGGCAAGCAAGCTTTTGACTTTTGTTGGTTAATTACGGGAAGGACCTTTTGGGCGGAATGCTGTCCGTTTCCCCAGCAGAATGGGGAGTTATAGTCAAATCTGGTGTTTGAGAAAATTGTTATCAAATGCCCCCCTGTTCATTTCTGAATGTAGCATAATGGCTGAGGAGTTCCTGGAGTTCAACTTCAACAGCATCTGAAATTAATTGGCGGGCTCCGGTCCACAGCAACTCTGTCAGTGGATCTCCACAAATCTTTCCTGGCTTTTTAAGAGCAATGATTTTATTCTCAGTCATGACGTATCCTGTTGGAATCAAGTTTTGGTGAACTATTCCAACAGGATACGTCATTTTTTATCTTGCGGCTCCCTCAAACACCACTTTGGAGCATACCTCGTAGCCGGGTCATACCATGTTTAGTGATAACAGCAGACTTTATGAACTGACAGATACCACCTCTCCAGCTGAAACCCTCGCTGAGATTAAAAAAATCCTGCTCATGCTCACCCCTTCCCCGGACCCGTCGCCAATCGAAAAGGTATACGGGCAGATCACCCGTCTCTTCAACGGCGAAATTCCCGGATACAAGGCCAATAATACAAAATATCATAACCTGGAGCATACCTGTTCCAGTACCCTTGCTTCTGCAAGACTTATTCATGGTTTGCATGTCCAGGGACAAATTTTCTCCCCCAGGCTTGTGCAGCTTTGCCTGATCGGAACACTTTTTCATGATACGGGGCTTATCCAGCCCGAGGAAGAAGCGGAGGGTACAGGAGCCCAGCATACCATTGGCCACGAGGGCCGTTCAATATCCCTCATGGAAAAGTATCTCGCTAAAAACGGCTTTTCGCAGGAGGACAGCCGCGATTGCGGCCATATGATCAAATGTACCGAGCTTTTCTTTCCCCTGGAAGAGATACCCTTCAGCTCTGAAGAGGTCAGAACCCTGGGAAAGGTTCTTGGCACCGCCGACCTGGTCGCCCAGATGGCAGACAGGGATTATCAGGAAAAACTCCCTTTGCTATTCCTGGAGTTTCAGGAAGCCGGGCTGGAAGGGTTTGAGACCCCCCTGGAGCTTTTCAGTAAAACAGAGGAGTTTTATCGCAAGGTGGTGCGTAAAAGGATGACCGGTGTGCTGGGAGGAATTTCTTCTGCAGCTCTCTACCATTTCAGGGAGAGGTGGAACATAGACAAGAATCTTTATGAGGAAGCAATCAAATATAATATAAGGCGCATGAAGGAAACAGTGACGGAGTCTCTTCTGCAGCTCTCCATTGTTTCAGGGGGAGGTGGCACATAGATAGCGCAGGCAATCAATTCGTGGAAAAGATATACTGGACAGGTTGGATTCCGAAATGGGCAGGATGATGGGTCTCGGTGATTTCCCTGACATAGTTGCCTGTCTTGGAATCGCGCTCCTCCAGGTTGATTATTCCTGCTTTTTTATAACCCCCTCCACTCTCTTTTTCCAGAATGCAGACCAAGGGTCTTTTGGAAAAATCCCTGCTTGGCGAACTGACCACCAGGGCCAGCTCGCCAGTGTCAAGCCTCAGCAGAGTTCCGATCGGGTATAATCCAAGGATATTGATGAAAACCTTTATGAGGATGGGATCATAGTCTTTACCGGCCCGATCGAACATGTAGCCCAGGGCCCGGTCCGGACTCAGCAGAGATTTCCGGTAAGCCCGCGACGATGTTAAGATATCATATTTATCGGCAATGGAAATAATCTTCCCGAAAAGGGTTAAGGGCTTTTTCCAGTCGGCATGGGGATAGCCGGACAGGTCATATTTAAGATGGTGTTCAAAAAGCGGCACCAGGATTCTGGCCTTGCTGTCGGGGGAGGCCTTGAGTTGCAATAACAGTCGGGCACTGTTCAGTGAATGCTCCTCAATCATTTTCAGCTCACTGTCATCCAGCTGAGCCTTTTTATGCAGAACTTGGTTGGGAATCTCAATTTTTCCAAGGTCATGAAAAAGGGCACATATGCCCAAACTCACCAAGGTACGGCGCGAGAGGTTTATACGCCTGCCGATGCACATGGATAACGTCGCCACATTCGCCGAATGTGTGAAAATGTAGTCGTCAAAAATCCGAAGCGTGCTGATGGCAGCATAAACTTCGTCATCCTTGATAATATTCGTCGCCATCTCCTGGACTACCCGGACGGTTTTCCGTATGCCAACCTCACTCTTGTTGTCCTTGATCTTCTGGGCAACTTCTTCTATAGAGGTCTTGACATAAGAGTAGTCTCTTTTGGCCCTTTCCCGCCGTTCTGCTTTGTCGTCCCTGTAAGAGGATTTCTGGTCATCCTGTGGTGTTTCCGATGTTTTGACCAGTTCAACCCAGTCTATATTTTCTTCAGCAAGAGCGTCTGTGAGCCAGGTGAGAGGTTCCGGCTTTTGACCGGAATTTTCCAGCAACCGTATGAAAGTCAGGATTTCATTTACAGAGGCATGCTTGACAGCTTCGAGTAAGCGCACGCCTTCCAGGCCGCGGCTATCAAAAAAACGTATAATATTGTCAAAAAGATTTTTTGTGTTCCTGTTGTAGATAAGTTTTTCTTCATCAACAAACAGCTGGTCATTAGCGATTTTGACCGTCAATGATTCGTTCTCCATGCATCTGTTTATTGATTCGCTGAATTTATTAATTCCCTCAATAACCAGGGTATGGGAATCACTGTGGATCCGCGCAGTTTGACATAGGCTGTAAAAGTTGTGCAGGAATTCTTCAAACTGGGAAAAGGATCTGTATTTTGCCGTATCAGTCATTGGTGTTTTCTCCAGTGACAGGAATGGTACTTGTCCTGTCAAAAGCTTGCCTGATCACACTGAATCTGCTCTGTGAAGCTTTCTGGAGGGCATCCTTTGCTTGCGGAGTGTCGATCAATGCCAGGGCAACTGCTGCACCCTCACGGAATATCAATTTTCCTGAACCCATAAAACTGTTCCACCCCCGACTCAGGAGTATTCTCCTCAGGTACGGGACAGCCATGTCGGAACCGCAGCGGCCCAGGGCCTCATAACAGGCAAAGATGTGATCTGGTTCCTTTTGGGCTGCATTTTCTTGCAGATATTTCAACAGCATTTTTGCCTTGGTACTGGATTTATCTTTTGCAAAAGCTGCCAGGATAGAGGAGCGTATGATTTTATCAGGGTCATCAATGAACGAAAACAGCCTTTGGACGTATTGGGGATCCCTGTTAATCAACTCTTTGATCGCTTTCCGGCGTACCTTGTCAGAGGGGTGGTCGCACATCTTGAAAAGCATTTTGTTGACCCTGTCTCCCTGCAGGGAGTTCAGAATAACCAAAAGCTTGTCCCCCATCTCTGTGCCATGTTGTTCGATTATTTTTTCAAGAGGCCCGATATCGCGTTGACTGTGCTGCACTATCACTTCCGAGACCATCTGTTGTATCTCGGGAGAACTTCTTTGCATGATGACCGGCACCAGAAAAGGGATAACCTCCTGGGAACAATAATGAAGTATCTGGCCCAGAGCCCTTAACTTCTCAAGTTCACTCGTGTGCACCTGCAAGAGCTTTTCGCTGATGAGTTGAAGAATTTCAGGTTTGGATAGATCTTGGAAAAAACGTTTAATAAGGGGGCTCTGCCAATTTTGGTTAGGTGATGTTTCCGGGGAGAGGAGCGTGCGCAGTGATTGAAATAATTTGACCGCCAGATCGAATTTGTCATGCTGAATGGTTGCAACAGTCAGTTCCGAGATGGATTTCAGAACATCGGCGAATTTCTCCTGCTCGGACTGGCTTTTAAGAATAATCAGCAACAATTCAATAAGGTCTTCTGTAAAATTCCAGCTTTCTTCCTTCTGGACCATGTGCTGAAGTATTTCGTAATCACCGGTGGAAAGCTTCAGTTGGCCATGCCCGATCGATGGATCGGCAATACTTCTGGCCTGCATGCCCTTGCGCTCAGGTCCTGCCGGTTGCGGGGAGTGGTCTTTGCCATTCTGATCAGCGCCATCTTCTGGTTGAGGAGCGGGAGGGGGGAGCTGGGAAAAATCTATAAGCAGCATTTCCTGCCAGAAAATATCAACCGCCTTGAAATCTATATATTCAAGTTCTTCATCCGTCAGCGCGGTGACGATGTCTCCCTCGATCTCCTCTGCGAACAACCTGTATTTATGAGCTATTCTGAAAAAAGAAGCGATCTCCTCAAGGGGAAGGCCTTCTTGAAACTCAATCCATTTGATACCGTCACGATAGAGCAGGGTGATGATGTCTTCCGAGGGGGCTTGCTGTGAAACTTCATAGATGGATTCAGACTTGTAAAGGAGACGGTCTTTTTCCACCTGCACCCGCAGGTCGCCATGAGTCCTGAAAAAATTGCCGAATGGGGCAACAAGGTTTTCAAAGGATTTTATAGTTGACACATGATCTTCCGGATAGAGGCCGTAATTCCTCCACGACTGGATAAAAATGTTGATTACCCGCCTGGCATCCTGCAATTCCTGGTCAGAAGGGGATGTTGGGGCTGGAATTTCCTGCTGTTCTTTTGTGCTCACTTTGTCCTTTAAGTCCTGAGAACTCTTATACGCTTGCGTTTTGCATTTCTTGCTAAATTGTTAATAAGGTCTGCAGCCTGTTTCTGCAAGAATTGCACGAACAGGCTATCTTAATGAAATCAATCATAATTTTGGAATTACGATAGGAAAAATGGGTCAGGTCACTGTGTAATGTTGCAGTGGAACCAAGCTAACATATTGTACTTAAAAAGAGGTAATCCAAAAAAAAAATAGCGAGAGAGAATGAACATGTCCTGCCCGCTGGATGAAATTTACCATTTTATGGACGTCCCATCATCCCATCATCCCATCATCCCGCGATGCGGCAGAGCCGGGAAGCACTCTCATGTTATGGGAGCGCTTTCCCTTCGCCGGTTTTCCCGGCTGGCTGCCGGTGGTCATCGGCTACGGGCAGCATCAGAAAAAAACCGCTGATGAAAAAGAACACTATAACGCTCATCCCGAGGCGCTGGCTGCCTGATAGATAAGTGAGCCATCCGACCAGCACCGGCCCCATAAAGGCGGTGGCTTTCCCAGACAGGGCTAACAGCCCGAACATTTCGCTGCGCAGATGGGCAGGCGCCATTCTGGCCAGGTAGGAACGGCTTGAGGCCTGGCAGGGACCGACAAAGATGCCCAGAATCAGGCTGAACACCCAGAAGAGCAGGGTCTGGCTAACTGTCAGGATCAACAGGCTGGTCAGCACCAGTCCGCCCAGGGAGATAAGAATGGTCTTCCGAGCCCCCACCCTGTCGTCGATAAAGGCAAAAAGCGCCGCGCCCATCCCGGCGGAGACATTGAGGCCGATCCCGAAGAGCAGTACATCCTTTTCATCCATCCCGAATACTGTGGCCGCGTAAATCCCTCCGAAGGCAAAGACCGTGGCCAGACCGTCCACGAAAATCATCCTGGCAATGAGAAACCTGAAGATATTTCCGTAGCGCCGGACCTCTCTTATTGTCTGGTAGAGCTGCCGCAAACCCTTTTTCAGCGCGGTCCGTCGGGACATGGCGATCTGTTTTCTGTCCGGAGTGATCAGGAACAGGGGGAGTGAAAAAAACAGATACCATCCCGCCACCAGTAAAAAAGTTGCCCGCACATCGGCACTGGTCTCCCGGTTCAGGTCGATCCAGGTATTTTCGCCATCCATGAACAGCACCAGGGCCGCCACCAGACAGAGGAGTCCTCCCGCGTAGCCCAGGCCCCAGCCCCAGCCGGACCAGCGACCGAGGTGATCCTCCGGACTCAGATCCGGCAGCATGGCATTGTAGAAGATGGAAGCAAATTCGAAACAGATAATCGCGGCACCGACCAGAAGCAGCGCCGGCACCGTGAATGAGCTGTCCGGTTTCATGAACCAGAGCAGGGCGGTGCAGAGGATACAGAGAGTGGTGAAAAACAACAGCCACGGCTTGCGGCGCCCGCTCTGATCGGCAATGGCGCCGAGGACCGGCCCGCCGAAGGCCACCAGCAGGCCGGCGACGCCGATGGCGTTGCCCCAGAGATTGCTGCCGGTGGTTTCGTCCACCGCGATCCGTTGGGTAAAGTAGGCGGCGAAGATGAAGGTCTGGATCACGGTGATAAAGGCGCTGTTGGCCCAGTCATACATGGCCCAGGAGATCAGGCCCGGCCTGCCGGCATATTCGGCGGGCCCTCCAGCCGGCCGTCCATCTCCGTTAGCGGCCGGCATCCTCTTTCCCTGTTTTTTGGGCCAGCCGGGCCACTTCGTGGCGGAGGCCGTTTCTGATTCTGTCCCGGTCGCTTTCCTCCATGCCTCCCTCCCTGAGTTTGTCCCGGGAGAGCGGTCTGCCGAAAACCAGGGTTATCTTGCGGAACCTGGGGAATCGGGCTCCCGTGGGCAGGGCTTCATAGGTGCCGTCGATATAAACGGGCACCACTGCAACATCGTGGTGCTCCAGGAGCAGACCGACGCCGGATTTGAATTCCTGGAGAGTGCCGTCGGGCGACCGGCCTCCCTCGGGGAACCAGATGAGGTTCTTCTGCCGGCTCAGCACGGCGGAGCCGAAGGCGAGACTGGACGATACCGCATGCTGGTTGTCAATCGGCACCGCCTGGGCGAGACGGCTGACAAACCGGAAAAAGGGATTTTTGAAGGCGATCTCGGTCCAGCCCGCGAAAAAGGTGCGGCTGAGGATGGGATAGGGGATGGCGGCGGTGATGATCAACGGATCCAGTAAACTCAGGTGATTGGGAGCGATCAGATAGTGGCCGCTCCCGGGCAGGTTCTCCCTGCCGACAATTTCCAGTCTGAACAGGATTTTCATGAGCAGCCGATTGAGGTGGTACATGCCGCGCCGCATCAGTGACATCAGCGGGCCGAGGGGTTGGAGCCAGCGCTTCTGCTCGTCGTTAAGCACCGCTTCCGGTTCCCGGAGCGGCTGTTTCGGATTCACCCCCTGGCCGGATTGCGCCTGCCGCCCCACCTCCTCCAGAAGGTCGCGGACCGTTTCGATGTTGCCGATGGCTTCCTCGCCAAGCTCGACTCCGGTGCGCTGCTGCACTTCCAGGGAAACATCCAGCCATTCCAGGGAGTCGATGCCCAGATCGAATCTCGGACTGCTGTCCGGAGTAAGTTTCCGGTCGGTGTATTTCCGGCTGAGCCACTTCCAGATCTCCTTGGCATTTCTATCCTCCAGGAGTGCCTGATCCTGGTCCGACATTTCCGCGAGGGGGAGCGCCCCCCGGCCGCCGCCCTCCTCCTCTTTTTCTTTTTTGGCCTGCCGGTAGCGCTCCTCCAGAAGATGCCGCCGGATCTTGCCGAGCCTGGTTCGCGGCAGAGATTGCCTGGTAATCACATATTCGTCCAGAATCTTGTAACTCGGCAGGCCGCTGGATTTTTCGGCAACGGCCCGACGGACGATCTCTTGGATGCCGCTCTCGCCCGGCTCTGTTTTTTTGAGGTCGGGCACGATTATGCCGGTCAGTCTCTTTTTGTTCAGAAAGACGCCGATCTCACGGATGGCGGGGTGCGCCCCATACATTTCCTCGATTTCATCGGGCTGCAGATTTTCGCCGCTCTCGGTGACCATCAAGGTTTTGGTGCGGCCGCGCAGATACAAAAAACCTTCCTGGTCGAGACGACCGAGATCGCCGGTGCGGTACCAGCCCTCTTCCGTAAAGGCCTCCCTGGTTTTTTCCGGCAGGTGCAGGTAACCGCCGAAGACATTAGGCCCCCTGACCAGAACTTCTCCCGTTTGAGCGACACTCCCGGAACCCGCCGGAGATGGCGGGGAGTCCGTCGCTTCGGCAATCGAGATCTCCACCCCCTTGATCGCTTTTCCAACACTTCCCAGTCTGCCGCTGCCCGGCAGGTTGACGGTCAAGATCGGCGAGGTTTCGGTGAGACCGTAACCCACGGCGATCTGCCAGCCCAAGCCTTCCAGGTTACGGGCCAGCTGCTCGTCAAGGGCGGAGCCGCCGGAAGCCAGAATCCGCAGGGAAGAGCCGAACTGCCGGTGGATAAACGCAAAGAGACGGCGTCCGGCCAGGAGCCCGAATCGGCGGCGCAGCAGCTTGGATAACCCCAGGAGTCCCTCGAATGCCAAAGCGGCGATCCGGCCCCGCTCGGTGATCCTTGAACGGATCCCGTCATAAAGGGTTCGGTACAGGCGCGGCACGCCGATGATAATCGTCGCCCCGCCTGCCGCCACGGCTCTGATGATCGCCTGGCCGGTCAGCGAGTCGGGAAAAATCAGAGGCAGCCCCATGGCCAGGGGGGTCAGCATACCCACCACAAAAGGATAGACATGGTGCAGGGGCAGGGGCAGCAGAACCCGGTCACCGGCGATAATAAGAGCCGTTTGCGCAATCGCCTCGGGCTGGCTGACCAGATTGGCATGACTGAGGGGCACCCCCTTGGGCGCCCCCGTGGTCCCGGATGTATAAAAGAGTACGGCCGTCTGCTCCGGGGTGACTCCGGGGGGATCTTCCGGTTCGGCGACCGCGGGCGCAAACCAGCTCTCTTCGCCCTCGCTGATATCGAGCCGGTGGAGCCGGGGCTTTTCCGGCAGATCCAGAGTGCTGATCTTCTCGGCTGTCTCCCGGTCGGCAAAGACTACTCCGGCTCCGCTGTCCCGGAAAATATGTTCAAGAGTCTCCCTGTCCGCCTGCTGATCAATAGGGAGCAGGACGTTGCCCGAATAGATCACGGCCAGGGCAGCAATGACCCAGGCCGGACTGTTGCCGCCGCAGAGAGCGACGGTTTCCCCTTCCTGCTTGCTGGTTTTTGCCAGTCCCGAGCCGAGCCTGGCGACGGCTCCGAAAAGATCCCCGTAGGACTTGATCTCGGTATCCTCTTTCTGAAAGGCGACAATCGCCTGCTTTTCACCATATTCAGGCAAGGTCCAAATCAGATCCTGAACTGTCTGGGCATCTTCGATCATGGGGTTCCCCTCGTTGTCTTAGCTGGCGAACTCGCAAAAAGTCTCGGGACTGACAAGCAAAGGCTTCGACGCTGTTAAACAGTCTATCACGACAAAAACACTCCAGCCAAGAGCGGAGGCTTAATATAGTGCCTCCCATCCCCGTGCCGGGGCGGGAAAGGCGGCTATGCCTCTTTTGGGAGGGGGAGGCCATTACTATTATCAGCATCGTTGCTGCCTTGGATCTGCACCGTTCTGGAACGGCCACGGATTCAGGGCGATTCCTGGGACAGGATGCCGGGGGACAGCATAATTTCAGATAATTAGCGCAGACCAACCCCGTTTCAGGTTCTCAGAGCCCTGAGGTGGGATGTTTTCAGGTTTTTAACTGGCAGATACCGGGCAGAGTGCCGTTTTTCTGGGCTGTCTGGTAAACATGCTCGGCAAAGCCGGCGCCGGCCTCGCCGAAGATGTTGTAGGCGGCCTGAGCCCCGGCTTCCAGCAGTTCCTGGCGCTGGTCGTCGTACATGGCAATGGCGGCGATGCCGCCCCGGAAGTCCGCCTTCTTAAGCTGTTCCAGGGCGAACATGTTGGCCCTGTGCTTGGGCATGGCCAGCAGGATCAGCTCCAGTTCCTTGAAACCGCCGCGCACTTTCAGCATCTCCCAGAAATCCGGGTCAGCGGCATCACTGAGCACTACATCGCGGCCCCTTGCCTGGTGGGCTGCCACGGATTCCTCGTTGAAATCGACCCCCACCACCTGGGTGCCGCAGCGCTGGCGCATCAGATCGTAGGCGCCGGTGCCGATGCGGCCCATGCCAAGAATGGCGACGTTGGCGTGCAGGGGGTGGAGCAGGTCATCCTGATGACTGCCGCTTTTCTCAAAGCCGGTAAGAAAATTCTGGAAGCGCTGATAGATGGCGGTGCCTTTGCTGTTCAAGGGCGAGGCCAGGATAAAGGTCATGGAGAGGGACAGGGCAAAGACGGTGAGCCATTCCTTGTCGAGCCAGCCGTTGGCCACTGCCACGGCGCCGACGATGAGTCCGAATTCGCTGTAATTGGCCAGGCTGAAGGAGGCCAGCAGGGAGGAGCGGGCCCGCAGGCGAAATTTGCAGAGCAGCAGGAAAAAGAGCATCACCTTAAGGGGGATCAACAGGGTGAGAAAACCGGCCATCAGCAGGGTTTGCCAGGTGGGCAGACCGATCAGGCCGATACTGAGAAAGAAGCCCACCAGAAAAATTTCTTTGAAGCCCAGCAGGCTCTTGGCCAGTTCCTTGGATTTGGGGTGTCCGGACACCAGGATGCCGATGAGCAGCGCGCCCAGGTCGGATTTCATGGCCACGGCGTCGAAACTGGCCGCCCCCACCACCAGAGCCAGGAAAAAGCCGTAGAGGATAGTGAGCTCGCCATGCTCACAGCGGTCCATGATATGGAAGAGGACGGGCTTGATGAGAAAAAGGGCGGCCACAACCGCCAGGGCCCAGGGCGAGGGGATTTTACCGGTGGAGGCAGTGAGGAAGACAACTGCCAGTACGTCCTGCATGATGAGGATGCCCACTGCCACCCGGCCATGGATGGAAGACATCTCGCCGCGGCTCTCCAGAATCTTGACGGCAAAGACGGTGCTGGAAAAACTCAGAGCAAAGGAGATCAGCAGGATGCCGGCCAGGTCCAGGTCGGTGAACAGGGTGATCCCGCTGTAGAGGGCGGCAAAGAGCAGGCCGCCGAAAAAAACAATGGTGGCCAGCATATGCAGGGTGGCGCCTGCCCAGACCTCGGGCTTGAGCAGGGTGTCGAGCTTGAGTTTGAGGCCGATGGTAAACAGCAGCAGGGTTACGCCCAGATCAGCCACAAGTTGCAGGGTGGTGCCGCCGCTGATCCCCAGGGCGTTGAGGATAAAGCCGGCGGCCAGAAAGCCCACCAGAGGGGGGAGGCCGATCTGCCGAATGATAAATCCGCAAAAAAATGCGATGGTTATCCAGAGTGGATCCATGGACGACTGTTCCTGTGGAATATGTTGATATTTAAGAGGTTTCTTGCGTTTTCAATACCGTTTAGCGCCATTGCGGTCAAGGGGATTTGCCAACCGCATCATGGAACTGGGGAAGAACTTTCCTTTGATAGGACTCTTCTTTATGGTCAGTAGAGTCAGAAGGGGTCAATTCGCTTTTTGACTTTTATTGGTTAAGCACCGGCAGGACCTTCTGAATGGAATGCTGGACGTTTCCTCAGCGGCATGGGTGTCCGGAATCTCATCTGTCAGGAGAAATGCGGGCCTAGAAAGTCGGCATCGGCATGGAGCCCCATTTATGGCGGCCCGAGGTCTTGATTACCGAAAGAACCTGGTGGTCATAGGAGTCGAGATCGACGACCATGACCGCGCTTCTTTGCTTGCCCAGATCGAATATATCCTGGGGTGGGGTCAAGTTTCCGGAGTAATCGGTTACCCTGACAAAGACAATCCGCTCGACATCGTAGTTGGTTTCAACCGTACCTAATTTCTTGAAAAAATTATAAAATATCCTGAAAAATTTGCCAATTCCGCCCCTGAACTTGTGCTGATGCCATTCGAGCACCTCGGGGAAACGCTCGATGATGTCCTCCGAAAAACGGCGATCCTCATCGGTGACTATGGCGGTAAGGAAAAAGTCACCTGGGAAAATATAGGCCAGGTTAGGCTGTAATTCTCTGAGATCGTCGGAAATGGCGGGGGAGGATTTCAGTGTGCGGTAAAGCTCGGAGACTTCCGCAGCCGGGCGCGGAAAAACCGAAAGCAATGTGGTTGCATCCTCCTTGACAATGGGCAATTGATTTACGGTATAGGCCCGGATCCCCAAGGCAATCGCCATGCTTACGATAATTGCCAGCAGATACGCGGTCAGGAGCCCGAGCCATTTCGGTTTGATCCAGCCAAGCAGCAACCGGTATATTCTGCCGCCGGGTTCGCCGGGCAGAAACATCGGGGTGTTCTCCATATATTTTTCGTAAATATCCGGCGCTTCCTGCCGCATCCGCCACTCTTCGTTCCGGGCCAAGATATAGTAAACAAAGAGCATGGTGACATACATGATCAGGATGATGAAGCGGGGCCAGTAGAGGAGCAGACCGAAACCGGAAATGGCCAGGAACAGATATTGGGGGTGCCTGACTTTGGAATAGAAGCTGATCCGGACCACCCCTTTTTTTCTGAACCGCCCGTAATAGAGGGGAATAGCCGCCGAGAAAAACAGCACCAGGCCGATCACCAGCAGGATTTGCAGGTAGGAGATCCAGAGAATCAGCGGATCGTCCAGAAAGACCATGTGGGGCAGAAAGAATTCGGTGGCCCAGCTCAGACGCGGCGAAGAGGAAAAGAATTTGAGAATGGGACCGTAGACCGAATAAAAATAGAGGGCGAACGGCGAAATCATGATGATGATTTCAATGCCGATCAGCAGGTAGGCGACGGTTGCCCCGACGATCATCACTTTTTGTTTTTTATTTTCAGCCATTTCATGCCGTTTCTGATTGTAGTTTATTAAGCGGGGCGCACCCCTTGGGCTTATTATACCGATTGTCAAGATGACAAAGCAATGTCGGTGGAGAGGGGTTTTACTTTTTTGCGGATCGAACGGGGCGGGGGAGAGAAGGAATGCCGGAACACTGTTTTGAAACTGCATCGCCTGCCTGACAAGATCGCATCATCGCTCACCTTGATATCAATGAGCAGCTATTTGAGCTTGCTGGAGCTTGATCCGAACAGATAAACAAAGCCAAAAGTGATAACCGCAGCTTCCATCATTCCGGCAAGTATGCCAAATGGCGATAGTGAGAAAAACATGTGCCATTGACTTATTATCGAGACCGCGTCGGAGTAAATAGCCAGATTACCCAATAAACCAAGTATCAACATCCCGGCGTATTCCATCCAAGAAATCCTGATAGGTAAATTGGTTAAATCGGTCCGACCCAGGTGCCCGTAATTGCTCCGGGACTTTTGACGGGATTGATTGGCTTTGCATCCGGATGGTGAACAATTATATCGTAATAATGAGTCTTGTTTTATGGCCTGGCCGCAGGAGTAAGGCGGCTGACGATTTTGGAGAGGAAATGCAGCACCGCGCCCGAGACTTATCCAAACTGTTGGGCTCGAACCTGCGAATGGCCGAGGGCGGGTCAGACGGCCCCATGAGCTTTTCGCCGGCCGCTTACGAACGCCGGTTTTATCAAACGCAAAACGTTGCGTAGGGTTTTCGTGTCCACTATTGACGACTAACCTCAAACCGGGAAAGAGCTCAATGACGGACATGAAGGACCTGAACATAACAGTCATCTATGACAATAATCCGTACAGGCAAGGGCTGGCAACCGGCTGGGGTTTTTCCTGCCTCATAAGGGGCATTGGAAAAACGATCCTTTTTGATACCGGTGGTGACGGTGAAGTATTACTGGCCAATATGGAAAAGCTGGATATTCATCCAAACGAGATAGATATAGTAGTGCTCTCTCATGTTCATGACGACCATATCGGGGGGTTGGAGAGATTGCTGGCAGTGAATCCAGCGATTACCGTTTATCTCCCCCGGTCTTTCCCCGCTCAGGTAAAAGATAACCTGCAGAGCGCCGGCATCAAAACAAGAGAGGTTCACGATTTTACCATGATTTGTGAGAATGTTTATTCAACCGGTGAACTTGGCTCCGGAATAAAAGAACAATCTTTACTGGTGCAGACCGGACACGGGGTTATCGTGATAACGGGATGCGCGCACCCGGGAATCGTGGAGATCCTGATTGCGGGAAAGAAGCTGCTTCATGCTGACAAAATACTCCTGACCATGGGAGGGTTTCATTTACCGGCTAACAGCCCGGCAGAACTGCAAGAAATCGCTGCTGCCTTCAAACGACTGGGAATAATATATGTCGGCCCGTGTCATTGTTCGGGAGATTTGGCAAGGCAGATATTTGCAGAAGCATACCGTGAATATTTCATACAAGTTGGCGTCGGGAAAGAAATAAGTTGTGGGGAATTGGCACGTCCAGATGAGAGGAAACCTGGATTGTGACTCATTCAGCAAAGTCCAGGCTCAGATGAAATTGAGTCTCCTGAGCACGATAACTGGAGAGAGGCGCCATATGAGATCGATACATGAAAAAGGTGGAGGAACCTTCGAGGGTATTAAGCTGCTGCTGTGCGAAAATCCCTTGCCGCCCATTGACGAGGCGATTGCCGCCGCCCAGGCCGAGGTGCCGCGCAGCAATTACTACACTGAACCTTTCTCGGAACCGTTGCGCCGTTTCATCGCCGACAGCATCGGTGTCCCGCAGCGATTGGTGCACATCAACGCGGGCTCGGAATTGATCCTGCGCCAGGTCTTCGCGCGCCTGGGACAGCAAGTGCATCTGCTCACACCGACCTACCCGCTGTTTACGGAGATCGCGCAACGTTACACCGACACCCCGCTGGACCCGGATAACGACTTTGACTTTGATCTGGCAGATCTGCAAATTCCGCAAGGCACCACGCTGGTTGTGATCGTCAATCCCAACAACCCTAGTGGCGGTATCTATGACATGTCGCCATTGCCCGAGCTTCTGCAGCAACATCCCGACACCAGATTTCTGGTGGACGAGGCCTTCATCGGACTCGCGGGGCAATCCGTCGCCCATCTGGTTTCCCGGTATCCTAACCTGCTTGTCATCCGCACCCTGTCCAAGGCCCACAGCCTGGCTGGTTTTCGCGTCGGCTACGCGATTCTTCCCGAGGATCTGGCCGATGAACTCAACACCAGCAATGATGCCTATCCATTGGCCCGCTCAAGTCAAGCGGCGGCCCTCGCTACCCTGCAGCACGAGGACAAGATCCTGGCGCGGGTCGAGCAGCTGCGCAGCTGGACGGAAGACCTGGCTGCGGAACTGCGCACGCTCGGAGTGCGCACTTATCCCACCCGGACCTATTTTTTTCTGGCTGATTTTGCCCCGCATGACGCGGGCGAGTTGGCCGGCCACCTCAGGGAGCGTGGTATCTTGGTGAAACCTCTCGGCGACCCGCGGCTCGGCCCCGGATTCATGCGCGTGACCACGGCACTACCCGCTGATAACTCCCGCGTGGTGCAGGCCCTGCGGGAGCTGCTCTAGCTATGCCCAATGCAGCGTCGTTCAAGACCTATCATCACCGCTATGATGACTGGTTTGTGTGCCACGCAGCTGCCTACCATTCTGAGTTGCTGGCTGTCCGCGCCCAGATGCCCTGGCAGGCGTTGGCACAGGCCGCTTCGACTCTGCGCTGTGTGTGACCACGATCTGTTTTGTGGATGACGTTGACACCATGCTGCGGGAGGCATTCCGTGTTTTGAAGCCAGGCGGGGCGCTGGTGATCGCTTTTATCGACCGCACCAGCAAACTTGGGCAACACTATCTGGCCCATCAAAGCGAGAATGTATTTTATCGTGACGCGACTTTCTTCGCGGCAGCCGAAGTGGAACAGCTGCTGCTCGCGGCGGGCTTCACCGAACCGGTATGGGTGCAGACCCTGTCGAAGACGCTGGAAGGAACTCGCGAGATCGAACCCCTGCGTGCGGGATATGGTCAGGGGGCTTTTGTTGTGGTCAAGGCAAAGCGGGCAGGACCTCGCGCTGGGGGTTGATTGCTGTTGCAAATGCAATCCGCCGTATCGAAAGCTAAAGAAGTACGGCGTATCAAGTCATTGTGGCCTGGACTCGGCATGATCACTCCGGCTTCGACCCTGAACGCTTACAGTCCAGGGTAATGTCCTTTCCTCGTTGCCAATCTTTCTCTTGCTCCCGCATGCACATTATCTCTCGCCTCTGGTATATTCACTCTTCTCCTGCTATAATGTCCGCTTTGTTGTTTTTGGGTTTTATTTTTATGGTGAATTTTAACAGGTGAACCTTGATGATCACGCTTCTTGACTATGGCGCCGGTAATGTGCGCAGTGTCCGTAATGCCATCCGCAAACTCGGCTTTGAGATCCGGGATGTTACCAGCCCCGCTGATATTGTTGAGGCCGAAAAACTGGTCTTCCCCGGGGTGGGCAGTTTCGGTCATGCCATGGAACGCCTCCGTGTTCTGGGGTATATTGAACCTCTGCTGGCCCATATCAGGGCCAATAAGCCCTTTCTGGGCATCTGCCTGGGTCTGCAGACCCTGTTTGAGGGGAGCGAGGAGTCCCCGGGCGTTGCCGGGCTGGGGGTGATCCCTGGCCAGATCAAACGCTTTGAAGAGGGAGAGCTCTCTGTGCCGCAGATCGGCTGGAACGGCATCCGCATCCACAAAGAGGGCTCACCCCTTTTGAGCGGTTTTCAGGATGAAAAGCTCTACTTTGTCCACTCCTATCACGCCCCTGTGCAGAAGGCCAACAGGGAATGGCTGCTTGCCACGACCGATTATGGGAACGAGTTTATCTCTGCTGTTCAGAGGGGCAATATAGCCGCCTTCCAGTTTCATCCGGAAAAAAGCGGCGAGGCCGGTCTGGCCCTGTTCAGGAATTTTCTGGCAAAGGACAATCTGCAGGCGGCTGGTCCGATTGATGCCAGCCGGCTGCCAAAAACCAGGATCGCCCGCCGCATTATCGCCTGTCTGGATGTGCGCTCCAATGATGCCGGGGATCTGGTGGTTACCAAGGGTGATCAGTACGATGTCCGGGAGGAGGGCGAGGTCCGTAATCTCGGCCGGCCGGTGGAACTGGCCAAGCGCTATTATGAGGAGGGGGCCGATGAGATCACTTTTTTGAATATCACCGGTTTTCGTGATTTTCCCATGAAGGACCAGCCCATGATCGAGGTTCTGCAGCGCACCTCGGAAAACGTCTTTGTCCCCCTGACCATTGGCGGCGGCATCCGGGAATTCACCGATTCAGAGGGCAGGCATTACTCGGCCCTGGATGTGGCGGCCGAATATTTCCGTTCCGGGGCGGATAAGATCTCCATCGGCTCTGACGCCGTCTACACGGTGGAGGAGTTTCTGGAAAGCGGCAAGAAGAGCGGCAAAAGTTCCATTGAGCAGATCTCCCATGTCTATGGGGCCCAGGCCGTGGTGATCTCCGTGGATCCGCGCCGTGTCTATGTGCAAGAGCCGGGGGCCACCAGCCACCATGTCATCAAAACCAGTGTGCCCGGCCCGCACGGCGAGGAGTATTGCTGGTACCAGTGCACGGTGAAGGGCGGCCGGGAGGGGCGTGATCTTGATGCGGTGCAGCTGGCCGCGACCTGCCAGGAACTGGGGGCCGGCGAGCTGCTGTTGAACTGTATTGACAAGGATGGCACCAACTCCGGCTTTGACCTGGAGCTGATCAATATGGTCAAGGAGGCGGTCTCCATCCCGGTGATTGCCTCCAGCGGTGCCGGTTGCCCCGAGCATTTTGCCGAGGTTTTCAGCAAGACCAGGGCCGAGGCTGCCCTGGCAGCCGGTATTTTTCACCGCCGCGAGGTGGCCATCAGCGAGGTCAAGGAGCATCTGCGTAAGGCGCATATTGAATCGCGTTGATTTCTTCGGGGCGCACAAGGTTGATCTTATGAGCAAATTGTATGGCTGCTTGTTCCTGGCCTTTTTTCTGCTGGTGAGTGCTCCTCTGCCGGGTCGGGCTGCGGGCCAGGATGATCTGGCCCGGCAGTGTCCCCAGGCGGATAAGTATCGCCTGCAGCGCACTTTTTATCTGGCCACCCTCAAGGAAGTGGTGAGGGCCCCGCAGACCCCCCAGGAGGTCAAGGCCCGCTTTGCCGACCTTGGCGCCCCTGAAAAAGGGCGGCGCCAGGCAGCCATCATTGCCTTGGCGCTGGCCGGCAACAGGGACCTCTTTTACCAGTTACTGGCGGCCGGGGAGGGCGCAGAGCTTATCACCTATGCCGAGCATTACCTGCGGCCGGATGGCAGCCTCTGCCTTGATCCCCAGATAGAAAAGGCCATTATCCGCCATTTTCATGACCCTGGTTTGTCTCCGGCCTTCCTTTCCTTTTTCGAGACAAATCTCTACTCCAGTCAGGCCTTTTTCAAGACCCTGACCCCCCTCTCCTTTGAGGCGGATAATCCGGACCGCTATGGCCGTTTGGTCAAGGCCCTCTGCGCCACCCGCCTGCCCGGCCTGGAACAAGAGCTGCTGGCCCTGGGCAGGGCGGCCCTGCCCCATGACACCCCCGCCCAGAAACGGCTGATGCCAGGGGTGCACCAGGCCCTTATCGCCTATTTTGCCGCTCAGCAGAGCCCTGTTTTTTCCTACTTCAGGGCGGTGCTGGCGGCTGAGCCGCGCAGCGAGGAGGTCGCCTATCTGCAAAAGAGCTACGGCCAAACCAGGCTCGCCATTTATCTGGCCCTGAGCCGCTATGAGGGGGAGGAATCCTTTACCCTCTTCCTGGAGCAGCTTGCTGAGCTTGGCAGGCAGCCGTGGGGCCCCTTTTACAACAAGGATCTCAGTCAGCTTCTCAGCTATCTCAAAGAGCACCCTTTTTTTGGCGAGAAAAAAGAGCAGGTGGTCCCTCTTTTGGCCCAGATCCTGGCCACTCCTTCTTTGCCCGACCAGCCCGGCTTTAAAACACCCCTGGAAAAGGCCGGCGAGCCGGAAATATATGACCGGCAGATCCGCACCCAGGTCTATGACCTGTTGGCCGCCATGGACTCTCAGGCGGCAGGCCGCCTGTTGCTTGATGAGTTGGCGGCCCAGGCTAGGGGGGCCACCGGCGACCATGGCCAGAGCTTGGTGGATGTCCTGTTGCAGGCCCTGGCCTCTGTGCCTGCTTCTGCTGTTCTGGATGTGGGGCGGCTCCTGGAGCTTGCCCCCCATTTAGGGGGGCAAGGGCAACAGCTGCGCCTGGCTGAAGCGGTGAGCCGCCATCCCACTCCCAGGGGCCTGGCCTTTGTCCTTGACAAGTTTGCGCTCGCTCTGGGTGATGAAGAAGAGGGGGAGGCTTCTCCGGGCCATCTCCAGGCGCAGGCCTTTCTTTTTGAGCAACTGCTGCACTTTGCCGCGCCCAGGTATCTGCTGCAGATCCGGACAGAGCTGGACGCCTGGTTTGTGGCCGGCCGGCTGCCTGAGAAGCGGTATCAGCAGATGAGCAGCATCCTCAGTGCACGTCTGGGGCAAGGCCTTCCCACCTCTCTTGCCCGGATCGGGGCCAAAAAAGAGGAGAGGCAGAGGCAGGAGCTGGCCGCATCCCATATCAGGTGGCGGCAGGAGATGGCGCAAGAGCTGCAAAACCAGGGATCCCCGGAGGGTATTGCCGCAAATATCCAGACCCTGGCCAGCTTCGGGCCGGACGCCAAAAAGGCGGGCTACTGGCTCATGCGGGTGGGAGAGCCTGTTTTGCCCCAGGTCCATGCCGCCCTGGCCGATCCGGCGGCACCTGCCGCCTTGAAGATGCAGCTCATGGTGGTCCTGGCTGAGATCGGCAATCCCTCCTCCATCCCTTTCCTCCTGAAAGCAGCGGCTTCAGAGCCGGATAATCAAGAGCTTCTCGTCGATCTCTTCCTGGCTCTGGCCAAGTTGCCGCCCACGCCCGAGGCCATCACCTTTGTGGGCAACTCTCTGGAGAAAGAGAGCTCTCAGAAGATCAAGATGAGTGCCCTCGCCTATTTTGCCAGCCACCGACATGAAGATGGTCTTGAGTGGGCCCGCAGATTTGCAACTCCGGAAAATCCTTCGGGCCTGCGCTGCGTGGCCCTCTATCTTGCGGCCATGCTCGGTGAGGAAGAGGTGAAGGAGCAGCTGGTGACCATGCTGGCGGAACAGAAAAACAGCGGTGAAGAACATATCCTGCTGCGAGGACTGGCCGAGATTACCCGGCCGGCGGAGTTTCAGGGGCTTCTGGCTGATCTGGGGGTCTCTGCCGGTGAGGAGGTTGAGCAGATCACCAACTACGTCATGTTCCGGGCCGGCTCTGGCCAGCAAAAGAGGGATCTGGCGGAAAAACTCCTCACCGCCAAAAAACCTTTGTACTCCGAGCAGGCAGTGGAATTTCTTCTTGCCGGCCGGGAGTTTGCAGTGCTGGACAAATATCTGAGGATCCAGGGTGATCATGAGATGTCCCTTGAGATGGTCCTCTATATCTCGGCGGTTGCCCAGAGGATTTTCATAGAGAGCAGACGTCTGGGCTTTTCCCTGGCGGAGAGGGATGGTAAGATCCTTTTTCTCAAAGAAGATTGATAAATATGCCTGAACAGACAAAAAAAGGAGCATTGTGAAAAGCTATCATAAGGAATTGTGGTTTGAGATACCAGGCCGGCGGGGGATGGTCAATATCACCCCGGAAGTGGAGGCCTGCCTGGCTGAAAGCGGCATTAGAGAGGGGCTCTTGCTCTGCAACGCCATGCATATTACCGCCTCTGTCTTTATTAACGACGATGAGTCAGGTTTGCATCACGATTATGAGGTGTGGCTGGAAAAGCTGGCCCCCCATGCCCCGGTCAGTCACTATCGCCATAACAGCGGTGAAGATAATGCCGATGCCCACCTGAAGAGACAGATTATGGGGCGTGAGGTGGTGGTGGCTGTCACCGATGGGAAGCTCCACTTCGGGACGTGGGAACAGATCTTCTACGGCGAATTTGACGGCCGCCGTCCCAAGAGGGTGCTGGTGAAGATTATCGGGGCTTAAGGAGAGGGGCCAGGAGCACATACAGCGCCTGACCAGAAGCTGCTCCTGTTGGTCAATTTCTGGCTCTCATCTGCCTGGGGGTGCCAGGGACAGATTCTTTTCATCAACCACCAGGATTTCGCTGTGCTTTAAGGCACCCTTCTGGGTCTCCGCCAGGAAACAGATAAGGCGGGGGGTGCTGCCCTGATAGGGAAAGAGGGTCTGGAGGGCAGCTGGACCAAAGAGGGCAAATTCAACCCGTTTGAAAAAGTGGTTCCGATTGGTGTGGCTGAAATAGGGCGGCAGATTTTGCGGCAGCTGCTGGTAGAGGTGCTGCTTGTTCTTTTTCAGGTCCTGGCCGGGAAGGTGGGCAGGCAGTTTCCGGCGCCCTGAGTAAAGCCAGCTCAGCTGGAGCAGCTCCTCAAAGGTTTTTTGGTCAGGACGGCTCTGCGCTGTTTCAGCCAGTAGGCGGCCCATGAACTCGTGGGTGGCGGCCTGATTGAAGAAATTGTGGCTGTGACAGACCGCAAGGAGCTGGGTGAAAAAATGGAAGCCGTTTTCGCCCTGGTGTCGCAGATAGCTGAAGAGCGGTTTGAAGAAACGGCAGTTGTAGAATTTCTCCACGCACTCCCCCAGCCAGTAATAATGTTTGAGCCGTTCGTGGGATAGCCACCTGTTTTGCAGGAGTTCGTAAGGCGGTTGCCGGCTGGCAACCATGGAAAACTCCTCCTGCTGCCGGGCCAGGGGGGTGTCGGGCAGGATTTTGAGGAGCCCCATCTGGATATAGTGGGGGGAGAGATCAAAGAGATCATTGAAGGTCTGCTGGTACGATTCTTCTGTCTCCAGAGGGAGGCCCAGGATCAGGTCGACATGGAGATGAATGGCGTCAAGTCCGGCCAGCCTCTTGATGTTTTCCAGGGCCCTGCTCACCTGGCTTTTCCGGTTGACGGCGGCCAGGGTCGGCGGGTGGGTGGATTGCAGGCCGATCTCAAACTGAAACATGCCCGCCGGGACAGTGGCCAGAAGGTCGAACATCTCCTCGTTGAAGAGATCCGGTGAAATCTCAAAATGAAAAGAAGTGTCGGTCTCCAGGGAGAGGATATGGCGCCACAGATCCAAGGTGCGCTGGGGCTGGGCGTTGAAGGTTCGGTCAATAAAGCGGATGATCTGTGGCCGGTGCTGGAGAATCAGATCCAGTTCCTGGCGCACCTGTTCAAGTTCCAGATGCCGCACCCCGGTCTCGTGGGCGGAAAGACAGTAGGAGCATGAGTATGGACAGCCCCGGGAGGATTCATAGTAGATATGGCGGTTGGCCAGAGGGCCGCAGAAATCCGCATCTCTGTAGGGCGAGGAAAAGGAAGGGTTTTTTTGACATTGATACCCCTTTTTAAGCTGCTGTCGGCGGAGATCGGTGAAGAAAATATCCGGCAGACCTTCTGCCTCCCCCGTGATCAGCACCAGGTTGTCAAGAACAAGGCCTTTTGCCACCTCCTCGGCCTCCGGGCCGCCGATGATAAGGGGAAGGTGGGGCTGCAGGAGGCTGAGGTCCTTAATGAGGCGGCGGATAAAATCACTGTTCCAGATATAGACAGAGAAACAGTAGCAGTCAGCTGCCGGGTCGGTTATCCGGGCCAGGGTTTCAAAATAGGAATCGTTGATGGTGAACTGCTGGAGGGTGATCCGGGCATCGGCGATTTTTTTTTCAAAAATCTGGCGCACATAAAAGAGGCTCAGGGTGGAATGGGTATAACGGCCGTTACAGCCGATCAGTTTGATATGCATTGCGGGTTGTCGGAAAAAGTATCCTCAAAAAAGGGCAGGGCACCAGGATGGCCGGGAGAGTAGATATCTTTTCTCTTTCTACCATATATGCCCCGTATCAGCCCCATCTTTCCCTCTGTCTGGTCAGAGGTATTCATGGCCTAAAAACTTGACATTTTTCCTGCTGAATGAGTAGGATGACTGCCTGTGTTCTTATTGAAAAGAGTATGGTAATACCTTGTAAACAGCTTTTTTAAGAGTTTAACTTATTGCTGAAAGGAGTATTCTGGGGCATCTTTTTTTGGTCTGGAATATCTTGAGTCATATTTTATGATTGTGCGCGCAATAGAGCAGTTGGGTGCAGGTGCCCTTTACCACGTCAGAGACCTCGGCCGCATGGCACGATTTCTCGGCTATAGCGTTGCCGGCTTTTTTAAGCGACCATTTCGCTTTGCTGAGGTCATTCGCCAGCTTCGGCTCATCGGGGTTAACTCCACGCCCCTCATTTTGTTCATCGGCCTCTTTACCGGCATGGTACTTGGCCTCCAGGGCTATCACACCCTGAGCAAAGTAGGGATGGAGGGGACCCTGGGCATGCTCGTTTCCCTCAGCCTCATCAGGGAACTGGGGCCGGTATTGACTGCCCTCATGGTTACCGGGCGGGCCGGTTCGGCCATGTGTGCCGAACTCGGCATCATGCGCAATACCGAGCAGTTTGACGCCCTGGAGTGTATGGCCATTGATCCTTTTCGCTATCTGATCAGTCCCAAATACCTGGCCATCCTCATTGCCATGCCCATTTTGACCATCCTCTTTGATCTCATCGGCATCTTCGGGGGATATCTCACCGGCGTTGTTTTGCTCGGCATCAATCCCGGCGCCTATATGAGTGGTATTGAGGTGAAGGTGCTTAACGAGGATATCAGCCTGGGCCTCTACAAGTCGGTCTCCTTTGGCCTGCTCGTTGTCTGGATATGCACGGGTCGGGGTTATTTTGTCCAGCAGATAAAGGGGGCGGGTTTTGGTGCCGAAGCGGTGAGCCGGGTCACCACCCAGGCCGTGGTCTATACCTCCATTGCTGTCCTGCTCTGGAATTATCTGATCACGGCGGTATTCATATGAAACCGGCAATTCGTTTCGTGGATGTGGTAAAGAAATTCGGCGATCAGGTGGTCCTTGATCATGTCAATGTTGAATTTCAGAAGGGTAAGACCACGGTCATTGCCGGCGGCAGCGGCCAGGGGAAAAGTGTGGCCCTCAAGCTTATCCTGCGCCTCATAGAGCCGGACAGTGGCCAGATTTTTGTGGATGGCATTGATATTGGCAGCTTAAACAGAAAAGAACTTGATGAGGTGCGTTCTAAATTCGGCGTCCTTTTTCAAGGTTCGGCCCTGCTCGATTCAATGACTGTCTGGGAAAATATCGCCCTTCCTCTCCGGGAACGGACGAAAATAAGCAGGGATGCATTGATCAGTCGGGTGGATGGCGCCTTGGCCCAGTTTGATTTAAGTGGCCATGGTGATAAATTTCCAGCCCAACTTTCCGGGGGTATGAGGAAGAGGGTAGGGCTTGCCCGCGCCACCATGCTCGATCCGGAAATTGTTCTTTTTGACGAGCCGACCACGGGCCTTGATCCACAGATCACCATGGATATCTACCGCCTTTTTTTCAGGACTCAGCAGCAATACGGCTTTACGTCCATCATTGTCAGTCATGATATCCCTAAGGTGTTTAATCTTGCTGACCAGGTAGTGATTTTGGATGAGGGCAAGATGACCCTCTTTGAAAAGCCGGAGTTTATCCAGTATTCCACAGATCCTATGATTATGAAATTTGTCGAGCAGACCATGGGCGAGGTCTATACAAGTTCTGAAGAACTTAAATGACCTCCCCGGTTTTCTCCTCTGAAATATCCCAAGAAAAAATGTATCCCTGGGTCAGGATTGCGACCCTTGTCAGGTGCGGGTGTTAGTCCATGAAAAAAACACATTTTGATTTCATTGTCGGCCTCTTTTTGTTGGTCGGATTTGGGGCATTCGGCTATATGACCACCCAATATGGGGAATTCTCTCTCTTTGAGTCGGGGAAACATTACGAGCTTTCTGCTGAATTCCACAATGTGACCGGGCTGAAAGTCGGCGCCAATGTCTCCATGGCCGGCGTGGAGATCGGCAAGGTTTCCGGGATAAGACTCACTGAGGATTATATGGCCCATGTTACCCTCTACCTGGAAAAAAAGGTGAAGATTGCTGAAGATGCCATTGCCTCCATAAAGACCCAGGGGATTATTGGCGATAAGTTTATCAAGATCAGTCAGGGCGGCTCAGAAGATTTTCTCAAGGATGGTGATTTTCTCTTTGAGACGGAATCCACGATTGATCTGGAAGATCTGATCAGTCAGTTTGTCTTTGGTAAGGTGTAAGGTGGGGATCTCTTTTACTCCGCCGTTAAGGAAAGGGTTGTGGCTCCTCTTGGTCGCCCTGACGTCTCTGCTTGCCCCTCCCTCTGTTGCTGCCGTGGATCTGGAGGCCCTGCTTGATGACGATTTCGGCGAGAATGAGGAGCGGCTGGTTTTTGATCCCCTGGAGCCGGTGAACAGGGTTTTTTTTAGATTCAATGACCGCCTCTATTTCTGGGTTTTGAAGCCCGTGGGCAAGGTCTACACTGCTGTTCTGGCTGATGAGGATGTGCGGGGCGCTATCAGCGCTGCTTTTCATAATATTCTGGCCCCGGTTCGGGTGGTGAACAACCTGCTGCAGGGCAAGATCAGGCAATCCGGGACTGAGATGGCCCGTTTCGCCATTAATACCGTTTTGGGTGCCGGTGGCCTTGGGGATCCGGCTGCCGTGGAATTCGGCCTGGCCAAGGCTGACGAGGATCTCGGGCAGACCCTGGGGTTGTACGGGATGGGCGAAGGTATTTATCTCTGCTGGCCCTTCCTTGGTCCTTCCACGGCCCGGGACACGCTGGGTATGGCGGGTGATTATTTTCTTAACCCTGTCAATCATATCTTGGTCAATGAACCGAAAATCCAGGCTGGCCTCACTGCTTTGAAAGTGGAAAATGCGGCCACCTTAAAAGGAAAAGAGTATGAGAGCCTGGTCCGTGAGGCTTTTGATCCCTATATTTCGATACGGGACATCTATTATCAGCATCGGCGGAGTCTTATCACCGCCACCGTATCTGCAGAGCAGCAGGGCCCGGGGAGCAAAGGAGATGGGGGACGTCCCCAGGAGCCGTGTCCGGAATTTTCTGGGAATGGCTTGTTCCATAATTTGCTAAAGGCAAGACAATATCAACAATGTCTCAATAATATGGGGGCAAAGGCATCGATTCATCGCACGCAAAATATGGGGCGTGCCCTGTACAGGGTTAGAGGGGATGCCCGGTCTGCCTCAGGACAGCAGTTGGTAATGGTGATGGATGTCGCGGAGTAATAATGATGAGATGCAATACAAAGATACGGGGACTGCAGCTCCTCTTTGCCCTTCTTCTGCTTTGGCAGGGGACAGCGGCCTGGGCCACTGATCCCCAGGCCGCCATGCAGGAAACCGTTGAAAATGTTCTGGAGATCCTCACTGATCCTGCTTTGGCGGATGAGGCCCATTGGCAGGAGCGCCGCGAGCGGATCACCCAGGAGGTTGCCAGGCGTTTTAATTTTACCAAAATGGCACAAAGTGCTTTGGCCAGGGCCTGGCACGACAGGAGCGCGGCTGAAAAGGAGGAGTTTGTCGCTCTTTTTAAGGAGCTCCTGAAGGATGCCTATGTGGACAGGCTGAAGACATACTCTGATGGCAATTATGAGGTGGTTTTTGACAAGGTCCTGGTCCGGGGCACAAGGGCGGTGGTCAGCTCCATTGTCATCCAGAAGGAGCAGGAAATTTCTGCTGCCTATAAGATGTACCAGGAGGGCGACGACTGGTTTGTCTATGATGTGGTGGTGGAAGGGGTCAGTCTGGTGAGTAATTACCGCAGTCAGTTTGGCAGCATTATCCAAAAAGATGGTTATGCGGAATTGGTGCGGCGGCTGGAAAAAAAAATAGCAGAACCGCGAAATGCTGAAAACCTCAATGGGGAGTTGAGTTGATATGGGCTGTAATCTGGTCAGCGACGAGGCCCTTGCCAGGAGTTTTCCCTATCTCCTGCCCCAGGAGTGCACTGTTTTATGTGGTTTCCTGGAATATAAAAAATGCGCCAAGGGCGAGATCTTTGTCAATCAGGGTGATCCCGGCGATTCCATGGGTTTTTTGCTGACAGGGAGGCTGGCCATAAAGAAAGAAACCACCTTTCCTGGAAAGTTCGTCCTGGTGGCTATCCTGGAGGGCGGTTCTCTGGTGGGTGAGATCTCGATGGTGGAGTCAACCCCCCGCACCGCTACGGTGGTGGCCATGGAAGAGAGCGAGATTCTCATCCTTCCCCACTTGAAGGCCCAAAAACTGCTGGAGGAAAATCCCCAGCTGGGCATGAAGCTGCTGAAGAATATTGTCAGCGTCTTGGGCACCAGGCTGCAGCGATCTACCGCCAGGCTGGCCAAGTTGCTTTAAGGGCCCCCTTGTCCGAAGGCGCCCCTTGCCTGCCATAAAAAGCTTGACATATTTGGCGCTTTTTCTTAATTAGGTACCCTTCTCAGGGTTTTTTTGATTCGTTGTCCTGGAGGCGTCGGCACCATCCCGGCTTGAAAAAAGAAATGCAATGGGCTTAGCGCCTGTTACGTATGTATAGAATATATTGTTACGGAGAAGAGATAATGGCCTTACCTAAAAGAAGAAAATCCTATTCAAAGACCCATATGGGTCGGTCCCATCACGCCCTTGTTGCTCCCAATGTCGGTGTCTGCACGCATTGTGGGGAGCCTAAAATGCCTCACCGTCTCTGCGGCAGCTGCGGCACCTACAAGGGGCGGGAAGTTATCTCCCTTGGCGAAGATCTTGCATAGGTTGTTTGCTCCCCCGCTCTCTTTTTATCCCTGAAGATTGCTTTCGGTCTTCAGGGATTTTTTTTCTTGTTTCTGTGCCTTTTTCAGCCAGAAAAAGAGTCTAACCACCTGTTTTGACTTGTGCGGCTCTCTCTTTGGGGGTATTTTCTTCCCTGCATGAGAACCGGCCCAGGCTTGTCTTTTTCCTAAGGTTCTCTTTGACTTCTTTGTTTCCCTTTGCCCTGGTGATGTGAAACATATAGGCCGTTTGGTCGGTGGAGTCAGCAGGGTGTGGTTCCTGTGATGATACAGGGCGCCCCTCGATTTGCTTAACCTCTAAAAGTTTTCTCATTTTGGTGAGTTCACGTGCATATTGCTCTTGATGTCATGGGTAGTGACCGGGGCGCGGAGGAGTTGGTTTCCGGCGCACTTCAGGCAGTACACGAAAGTTCTATCAAAATCACCCTGGTGGGTGATGGGGAAGCAATCTCTTCTGCTCTTGCCGGACGGCAACCTAATGCCGCTCTTTCTATTTTCCCCACTACCCAGGTGGTGGATATGGGGGACAGCCCCATCGACGCCATCCGGAAAAAGAAAGATTCCTCAATGGTCCGCGCCTTTGAACTCCTGAAAGACCATAAGGTCGATGCCGTGGTCAGCGCCGGTAATTCCGGGGCAGTCATGGCCTCGGCCATCAAATTTCTGGGCCGTCTCCAGCATATCAGCAGACCGGCTATCGCATCTGTGTTCCCTACCTTGAAAGGCCCCGTGGTCATGGCGGATGTCGGCGCCAATGTCGACTGTCGTCCCGGGCATCTCTACCAGTTCGGGGTTATGGCCTCTGCCTTCGCCAAGATCATGTTTGGTATCTCGGCACCCAGGGTCGGCCTGCTCAGCATAGGAGAGGAGGGCGGTAAGGGCAATGCCCTGATCAAGAAAACCCACGAACTGCTCTCAGCAAGTAATCTTAATTATATCGGTAACGTGGAAGGTGGCGACATCTTTCACGGCGATGTTGATGTCATTGTCTGCGATGGCTTTGTGGGAAATGTCTGCCTCAAGCTCAGTGAAGGGTTGTCCGAGGCGGTTCTTACCATGCTCCGCGACGAGATCTCCAAGACGTTCAAGGCCAAAATGGGATATCTTCTGGCCAAAGATGCCTTTGGTGCCTTCAGAAAACGGGTGGATTATGCCGAGTATGGCGGCGCCCCCCTGCTAGGGCTTAACGGCGCCGCCATTATCTGTCACGGCCGCTCCAGTGCCAAGGCCATCAAGAATGCCCTTCTGGTGGCGGATGAATTGACCGCCAATCGCGTCAATGATCATATCCTTGCTGCCCTGGCCTTGGATGAGGCCGGCCTGGACTCCCTTGATGGGGAGGAGGGGTCGTGAGCTGGCGGGCCTCCATACTGGCCACCGGCTCCCATGTGCCGGCCCGGATCCTCTCCAATGAGGATCTCGAGAAGATGGTGGATACTTCGGATGAGTGGATTGTCAGCCGGACCGGGATCAAAACCCGCCATATTTCCGGCCCTGGCGAGTATACCTCTGTCCTGGCCAGCCGGGCGGCAACCAATACCCTGGCGGCTGCCGGGCTGGCGGCCGCTGAGGTGGATATCCTCATTGTTGCCACGGTAAGTGCTGAAATGACAATGCCCTCCTGTGCCTGTCTGGTGCAGAAGGAACTAGGCGCGATCAATGCCTTTGCCTTTGATATTAATGCCGCTTGTTCCGGTTTTATCTACGGTCTCAGTGTGGCGGAAAAATATATCCTCGCCGATCCCCGGCTCAAGGTCATGGTCATCGGCGCGGAGACCTTGTCCACCCGGGTCAACTGGCAGGACCGCAATACCTGTGTCCTTTTCGGCGATGCCGCCGGGGCCGTGCTCCTGGGCAGCAGTGACCAGGGTGACGGCATTGTTGCTGAGAAACTCTTTTCCGACGGCACTCTCTATAATCTGCTCTATATGGACGGGGCCCAGAGCCTGAATCCCGACCTGCGCAACGAGGAGTTTGAAGGTTCCTTGATCAAGATGGTGGGCCGGGATGTCTTTAAGTACGCGGTCAATGCCATGGAAAATGCCGTACGGCTGGTTTTGGCCCAGGCCGGGGTGGCCATTGAGGAGGTGCGTCTGGTGGTGCCGCATCAGGCCAATATCCGCATCATCAATAAGTTGACCCAAAAGCTGGGTGTTGATCCTGAAAAAGTCTACATTAATGTCACCAAGTATGGTAATACTTCCGCGGCTACCATCCCCCTGGCCTTGGATGAGGCCAATCGAGAGGGTCGTCTGCAGTCAGGTGACTATGTAATTCTGTGTGCCTTTGGTGGCGGTTTCACCTGGGGGGCAACATTGATAAAATGGCAGTGAGCCTTTTTTGCATAAGAGGCTTTTTTTATAAATTAAAGAGGACGGGGTGGATAGAGTGGATCATTTCCTGACCGAAGATCAGCAGATGATTGTCGATCTGGCAAGACAGATCACCGACGAGATGGTGATCCCCAATCGGGCGCGCTATGACGAGACAGAGGAGTATCCCCTGGATATCGTCGAGGCCTTGGCCAAATCCGATTTTTTTGCTCTTTTTGTCCCAGAGGAGTATGGCGGCTTGGGCGGCAGTTGTTATGATCTGGTCCTGGCTCTGGAGCAGATCGGCCGCGGCTGTGTGGGTATAGCCACGGCCTATGCGGCAAGCGCCCTGGGTGCCTATCCTATTATTGTCGGCGGCAGTCATGAGCTGAAATCAAAATATCTGCCCGATATTGCCAGCGGCAAAAAAAGGGCGGCCTTTGCCCTTACCGAATCAAATGCCGGCAGTGATGCCGGTGGTATTCAGACCACCGCTGTTCTGGATGGCGACGAATGGGTCATCAACGGTACCAAGCAATGGATCACCAATGGCGGCCACGCCCATCTCTATACCGTGATTGCCATTACCGACCCCAGCAAGGGTGCCCGCGGCGCCTCCATGTTTGTGGTGGAGGCGGATGATCCCGGGTTTTCCTGCGGTCCCAAGGAAAAGAAGATGGGTATCCGCTGTTCTGCCACCACGGAACTTATCTTTCGGGATTGTCGTATCCCCAAGGACCGGATCATCGGTCGTCAAGGCACAGGTTTTATCACCGTGATGAAGACCTTGGACAGGTCACGGCCCGGCATTGCCAGCCTGGGGGTCGGTCTGGCCCAAGCCGCCCTTGATGAGTCGGTGACCTACGCCAAGAGCCGTTATCAGTTTGGGAAGCCCATTATCTCTTTTCAGGCGGTCCAGCATATGTTGGCGGACATGGCCATTGAGACAGAGGCTGCCCGGGCCCTGGTCTATGTCAGTGCCCGTCATATTGACGCCCATCCCAAGGATATGTCCAAGGCCTCGGCCATGTGCAAGGTCAAGGCCACGGATGTGGCCATGAAGGTAGCTGTAGATGCGGTTCAGGTCTTTGCCGGCTATGGCTTCATGCGTGAGTATCCGGTGGAGAAGATGATGCGGGACGCCAAGATTCTGCAGATCTATGAAGGCACAAATCAGATCCAGCGTAATGTTGTGGGTCAGGAACTCAATAAAGAGTATACCTGAGACATGATCCCCAGGATGCCGTGGCGCTGCTCTTTGTCTGCCCCCTTCATCCCTCAATCAATTTCCTGCGATGAGTTATGAGAATTGTTGTCTGCATAAAACAAGTTCCCGATGCCAAGGATGTCCGTCTTGACCCCGTGACCAACACCCTGTCCCGTGAAGGCGTCAAGTCGGTGATCAATCCCTATGACCGGCATGCCATGGAAGAGGGTGTGCGTCTCAAGGAGCAGTATGGGGGTACGGTCACCGTGATTTCCATGGGACCTCCCCAGGCCAAGGCCATTTTAAGCGAGGCCATTTCCTGCGGTGTTGATGACGCCTTTTTGGTTTCTGACCGCGCCTTTGCCGGTTCCGACACCCTGGCCACCACCTACACCCTGGCCCAGGCCATCAAGAAGAGCGGGGCCGTGGATCTGGTCCTCTGCGGCAAACAGGCCACAGATGGCGATACCGCCCAGGTGGGTCCCGGTCTGGCGGCCCGGCTTGACATGCCCTACGTCACCTGTGTCAAGAAGATCAGCGCTGTCGAAGATCAGCTGATGCGCGTCGAACGGATGATGGATGACGGCTATGACGAGGTCGAGATTGATCTGCCGGCCCTGCTCACTGTGGTTAAAGAGATCAATGTCCCTCGTTTTCCTTCCCTGCGAGGTCTGCGCAAGGCCAAGGCCTTTGATATCCCCAGCTATAGTGCTGCTGATATTGATGCCGACCCTGACCAGCTGGGCCTGGGCGGTTCGCCCACCTGGGTGGTGAAGGTCTTTCCCCCCGAATGTAAAGGGGAGCGGAGCATGATTGAGGGAAGCCTGGAAGAGATTGCCGATAAACTGGCAGGGATTTTATCTGACAGCGCCTACGGCGCTTAATCTAACGGTTTTTGTAATATGCTACTTATTGATACCGAAGCCTGTATTGGCTGTGGCCTCTGTGAGGACAATTGTCCTTTTGATGCGATCCATGTTGTGGATGGCAAGGCAGTGGTTAATGATTCCTGCACCCTGTGCGGGACCTGTGTTGACCATTGTGAGGTGGCGGCCCTTGCCATTGAGCGCGATGAGAGCGAAGCCATAGATCTGGCGGCCTGGTCCGGCATCTGGGTCTTTGCCGAGTATCGGGGCGGTAAGGTCGCCCAGGTCACCAACGAACTCCTGGGGGTCGGCACCGAACTGGCGGCCCAGCGTGGTGTCAAGCTGGCTGCTGTTCTCTTGTGCGATCAGAGTGGCGATGTTCCCCAGCAGCTCATTGCCGCGGGTGCTGATATCGTCTACACCGTGGAAGATCCTGCCCTGGCCGATTTTTCCGATGATGCCTATGGCAATGCCTTGGAGGATCTGGCCAGAAAATATAAGCCTGAGGTTATCCTGGCCGGTGCCACCGCCATTGGCCGCTCCTTTATCCCCCGAGTGGCCACCTCACTTGTTACCGGCTTGACGGCAGACTGCACCAATCTTGCCATTGGCGATGACGGCCATCTCCACCAGACCCGGCCTGCCTTTGGCGGTAATATCATGGCAACCATCATGTGCCCCAAGCACCGCCCGCAGATGGCAACGGTGCGGCCCATGGTGATGAAGGCCAATACTCCTGACCCCGGCCGCCAGGGCGAGATTATTGTCGAAACCATTGCCCCGGTCCGGCTGCAGTCGCGGGCCCGGGTGGTGCGCACGGTTTTCAGCGAAGGTGAGCAGCTCAACCTCAGTGAGGCGGATGTGGTTGTGGCCGGAGGCCGTGGTCTTGATACCCGTGAGGGTTTCAAGTTGGTTGAAGAGCTGGCAACGCTTCTTGACGGCGCCGTGGGTGCCAGCCGGGCGGCGGTGGACAGCGGCTGGGTCGGCTATCCTCATCAGGTGGGCCAGACCGGCAAGACCGTGGCTTCCAAACTCTATGTGGCTTGTGGTATTTCCGGCGCCATTCAGCATGTGATCGGTATGAAATCTTCGGAGATCATTGTTGCCATCAACCGTGATCCCAAGGCCACCATCTTTGATGTGGCCGATTACGGAGTGGTTGGTGATCTCTTTGAGATCCTGCCCCGGGTCATAGAAAAAATCAAAGAGCGCCGCTCTTAACCCTGGTGACGATTATGGATTTAACAGGAAAGGTTGCCGTTGTTACCGGCGGCAGTCGTGGAATCGGCAAGGCGGTATGCCTGCGCCTGGGCGCCCTGGGTGCCACCGTGGTTATCAATTATGTGAGCCGCCCCGATGCTGCCCAGGAAACAGCGGCTGAGGTGGAGAAGGCAGGGGGCAAGGCTGCCCTGGCCCAGTTCAATGTGGCTGACAGTGCGGCCGTTGATGCGGCCTTCAAGCAGATCCTGGAGACCCATGGCCGGATTGATGTGCTGGTCAATAATGCCGGCATTACCCGTGACGGTCTCTTCATGAAGATGAAGGAGGCGGATTGGGATCTGGTCCTTGATACCAATCTCAAGGGGGCCTTCAACTGTATCAAGGCCGTGAACAGGCCCATGATGAAACAGCGCTCCGGCGCGATCATTTCCATCACCTCGGTGATCGGTTTTGCCGGTAATGCCGGCCAGGCCAATTACTCGGCAGCCAAGGCCGGGCTCATCGGTCTTACCCGTTCCCTGGCCAAGGAGCTCGCCTCCCGCAATATCAGGGTGAACGGGGTGGCCCCCGGCTATATCGATACCGATATGACCAAGGACCTGCCCGAGTCGGTGAAGGAGATCATTTTAAGTGAAATCCCCCTGCGGTCCATGGGGGCGGCTGATGATGTGGCTGCTGCAGTGGCCTTTCTGGCCTCTGAGGATGCCCGTTATATCACCGGCCAGTTTATCCATGTCAACGGCGGCATGTACATGGCGTAGTCTGAAAAATAATTCTGGTTATTGTCTGATCTGAAAAATTAAAGTAACATCGGCTCTTTTCTGGTCGATCCAAAAGACATCTATTTAAGGAGAACTTATTATGTCTGTTGAAGAGAAACTTATTGATATTATTGCAGAACAATTGAGTGTTGATAAGGCGAAAGTTGTTCCTTCCGCCTCGTTTGTCGATGATCTCGGCGCCGATTCCCTGGACCTGGTTGAATTGATTATGGCCATGGAAGAGGCCTTTGATACCGAGATTCCTGATGAGGTTGCCGAAAAGATCACCACGGTTAAAGCTGCTATTGAGCATATCGAGAAGTTATAAGAGACCCGCGGCAACGCCCCTGGTTGGGCCGTATGTCGGTGGATTCCTTGTTACGCCTTATCCGTGCCATTACGATGGCATGGTAAGGCGTTTTCTGCCGTTTTAGCCGGGAAGATTGTTTCTGAACCAGTTGTGCACGTTTTTGTGATTTGAAGAGGGATATTATGGCTCGAAGAGTTGTGGTCACTGGTGTTGGTCTGGTTACGCCCCTAGGCACGGGAGTTGCCAAAACCTGGGAAGGACTTTGCGCTGGCAAGTCGGGTGTGGGGCCGATTACCCGTTTTGACGCCACTGATTTTGCCGTGCAGATTGCGGCAGAGGTCAAGGACTTTCAGGTGGAAGAGTTCATGGATGCCAAAGAGGCCAAGCATCTCGACTACTTTGTGCAATATGCTCTCGGCGCCGCCCATATGGCCCTGGCTGATTCTGGTTTTGTGGTCACGGAAGAGAATGCCACCCGGGTCGGCTCCATTGTGGGCTGCGGTCTGGGCGGCCTGCCCACCATTGAAAAATATCACCAGGTCTACCTGGACAAGGGGCCCAGAAGGATTACCCCCTTTTTTATTCCCATGGTTATTCCCAACATGGGTGCCGGGCAGATTTCCATCTTTCACAAGGTCAAGGGCCCGAACATCTCCCCCACCACGGCCTGTGCCGCAGGCACCCACGCTGTGGGCGAGGCCTACCGGCTGATTGCCGACGGTTATTGCGATGCGGCCTTCACCGGCGGCAGCGAGTCGGTGATCTGCCCTCTGGCTGTGGGCGGTTTCAACGCCATGAAGGCCCTGTCCAAGCGCAATGATGATCCGCAGGCGGCCTCCCGTCCCTTTGACAAGGAGCGCAACGGTTTTGTGATTGCCGAGGGCGGCGGTATCCTTATTCTTGAGGAGCTGGAGCATGCCCGGGCCAGGGGCGCCAGGATCTATGCGGAGATGGTGGGGTACGGTCTTTCCGGTGACGGCTACCATATTGCTGCTCCCCCTGAAGACGGCAACGGCGCCATGCGCTGCATGCAGATGGCCCTGGATGACGCCAAGATGAATCCGGAAGATATTGATTATATCAATGCCCATGGTACCTCAACCCCTCTGAATGATGTGGTGGAGACCAGGGCCATCAAGGGTGTTTTCGGCGATCATGCCCGCAAGCTTGCCATCAGCTCCACAAAATCGATGACAGGCCACATGCTGGGCGGCGCCGGGGGTATTGAGGCGGTGTTTACCGCCCTTTCCCTCCATCATCAGATTGCGCCACCCACTGCTAATCTGGAAAATCCTGATCCCGAATGTGATCTTGATTATATCCCGGGCAGTGCCAGGAACATGAAGATGCAGGCGGCCATGTCCAACTCCTTTGGTTTTGGCGGCACCAATGCGGTGATTATCATGAAACGTTTTGAGGGCTGAGCAGATGAAAATTGCATTAGGGTGTGACCATGGCGGCCTGGGGCTCAAAAAGGAAATCGCTATACTGCTGCAGGAGATGGGCCAGGAAGTGGTGGATGTGGGCACGGATTCTCCCGATTCCGTCCCGTACCCCCGTTTTGCCGAGGCGGTCTGTGCGGAAATAATTGCCGGCCGCTGTGCGCAGGGCATCCTGATCTGCGGCACCGGGATCGGCATGTCCATGGCAGCCAACAGGCACCAGCAGATTCGCGCCGCCCTCTGCCATGAGCTTTTTACGGCCCGGCTGAGCCGCGAGCATAATGATGCCAATGTCCTGTGCCTGGGCGCCCGGGTTATCGGCTCGGGGCTGGCCCTGGAGATGGTCAAGACCTGGCTTGCAACCGAGTTTGACGGCGGCCGTCATTCCGATAGAATCGCCATGTTTTCTTGAGGGCGGAACCGGTCAGTAAAGCGGCCAAGCCGCTGCTCACCGCCATTTTAAAAAGAGAGAAACAAGAGAGAAGAATCGTGCCGATATTCTGGTTATTCTCCTCTATTGTCATCTCATTACCCATAATTTAGATACTCCCATGTCATCATTAAAAAAGAGTGATCCTGAAATCTTCCGGGCCGTTCGTCTCGAACTTGAGCGGCAGACCAACCAGCTGGAGCTCATTGCCTCGGAAAATATCGTCTCCACTGCCGTTTTGGAGGCCCAGGGCTCCATTTTTACCAATAAATATGCTGAGGGTTATCCCAACAAACGCTACTACGGCGGCTGCGAATACGCGGATGAGGTGGAGTCCCTGGCCATTGCCCGGGCCCGGCAGCTCTTTGAGGCCCCCTACGCCAATGTCCAGCCCCACTCCGGCAGTCAGGCCAATATGGCGGTCTATTTTGCCTGTTTGAAGCCGGGCGACAAGGTGCTGGGCATGGATCTGGCCCATGGTGGTCATCTCACCCATGGCGCCTCGGTGAGTTTTTCCGGGGAACTCTATGATTTTGCTTCCTACGGCCTCAATAAAGAGACGGAAGAGATTGATATGGCCGAGGTGGAACGGCTGGCGGAAACGGAAAGGCCGAAACTTATCGTGGCCGGGGCCTCGGCCTATCCCCGGGTCATTGATTTCGCCGGATTCCGGGCCATTGCCGATAAGGTGGGTGCCCTGTTCATGGTGGATATGGCCCATATTGCCGGTCTTGTTGCCGCCGGTGTCCATCCCTCGCCCGTGGGCCATGCCCAGTTCGTCACCACCACCACCCATAAGACCATGCGCGGCCCCCGGGGCGGTTTGATCCTGGCTGATGAGGAGTATGGCAAGAAGCTCAATTCAAAAATCTTCCCGGGCATCCAGGGCGGGCCGCTGGTCCATGTCATTGCCGCCAAGGCCGTGGCCTTTAAGGAGGCCATGACGGATGAGTTCAAGGTCTACCAGAGACAGGTGGTGGCCAATACCAGGGTGCTGGCCCTCAAGCTGCAGTCCTATGGTTTCCGTCTGGTATCCGGCGGTTCTGACAACCATCTCGTTCTGGTGGATATGAATAATAAGAATATCACCGGCAAGGATGCGGAAGAGGCCCTGGAGGCCGCCGGCCTCACGGTGAACAAAAACGCCATCCCCTTTGACACCCAGAGCCGTTTTGTCACCGGCGGTCTCCGTATCGGCACCCCGGCAGTGACCACCCGTGGCCTGAAAGAGGCGGAGATGGAAAAAATAGGCGCCTGGATCAACCGGGCCATTGAAAACAGGCTGAATAAAGAGGAACTCGGTCGTATCCGGCTGGAGGTACGCATGCTCTGTGAGGAATTTCCCCTCTATCCCGATCTTGCCCGGGAATATGACGAGTAAAATGGCAGAACAGCAGCGGCCCTCGTGGCACGAATATTTTCTCTCCATCACCCAACATGTGGCCACGCGTTCCACCTGTACCCGCCGCAAGGTGGGGGCAATTATTGTCCGGGACAAGAGAATTATTGCCACCGGCTATAACGGGGTGCCGGCCGGTATCCGCCACTGTGATGTGGTGGGCTGTCTGCGGGATGAATTACAGGTGCCATCTGGTGAGCGGCATGAACTCTGCCGCGGCCTCCATGCCGAGCAGAATGCCATTATCCAGGCCTCCAGCCACGGTGTCTCCATTGCCGGCTCAACCCTCTACTGCACCAATATGCCCTGTTCCATCTGCAGTAAGATGTTGATTAACGCCAAGATCAAAACTATCTGCTATGCAGAAGGCTACCCCGATGCCTTGGCGGATTCGATGCTGGCTGAGGCCGGGATTGACGTGGTTAAATTAGATTCTGCCAAGTGAGAGCGATGAGGAGAGAGAAATGAAATGCCCATACTGCGGTCACCTGGAAAACAAGGTGGTGGATTCCCGTCTTAACAAGGAGTACACCATTACCCGCCGCCGCCGTAAGTGTGAGGAGTGCCAGCGGCGCTTTACCACCTATGAGCGGCTGGAGGTCACCATGCCCATGCTCATCAAAAAGGATGGGCGCCGGGAGACATGGGACCGTGTCAAGGTGGCGGATGGCCTCAAAAAGGCGTGCGAGAAAAGACCGGTTTCCATGACCCAGATCGAGGAGTTTGTCGATGCCCTGGAGCGAGATCTCCAGGATATGGGTGAGCGGGAAATTCCCGTCAAATTGGTGGGGGCCCGGATCATGGATGGTCTGCGCAATATCGACGAGGTTGCCTATGTGCGTTTTGCCTCGGTATACCGACAGTTCAAGGATCTCAACGAGTTTATGGACGAGCTGAAAGGCTTGCTCGGGGCCAAGGAAGATGCGGCCTGCGACTGACGCTGACCTCCCCTTCATGAAGCTGGCCCTCAAGCTTGCTCAGAAGGGCAGGGGCCGGACCTCCCCCAATCCGGTGGTGGGGGCGGTGGTGGTCAAAGAGGGCAAGGTGGTGGGCCAGGGCTATCACCAAGAGGCGGGCACCCCCCATGCCGAGGTGCATGCCCTGGCCGCTGCCGGAAAGAGGGCGCGAGGCGCCACCATGTATGTTACCCTGGAGCCCTGTAACCATACGGGCAAGACACCACCCTGTACCCAGGCCATCCTTGCCCAAGGCATCGCCCGGGTGGTGGTGGGCATGGTGGATCCCAATCCCCTGGTGGCCGGCAGTGGCTGCCGCTTTCTGGAGAGTCAAGGGGTGGAGGTGGCAGGTGAGTTGCTGGCTACGGAGTGTCGGGCCATAAATCGGCCCTTTATCAAGCATATCGGCACGGGCTGGCCCTGGGTCATCATGAAGGCCGGCTGCAGCCTTGATGGCCGTATTGCCGTGGCGGACGGCCGCTGTGCCTGGATAACCGGCGAGGAGTCCCGCCGCGAGGTGCATCGTCTGCGGGACCGGGTTGATGCCATCCTGGTGGGGGCGGATACGGCCATTAATGATGATCCCTCCCTCACCACCCGCCTGCCGGGCCGCAAGGGGCGGGATCCCCTGCGGGTGGTTTTGGACAGTGGTCTGCGCCTGCCGCCCCGGGCGCGCATGCTGAGCCAGGAGTCCCCGGCCGAGACCTGGATTTTCTGCAGCATTCCCGCGGATCAGAAAAAACGGCAGGCCCTGGAAAGGGCCGGGGCCCGGGTCATTCCTGTCTCCCCACAAGAGGGCAGGGTCAAGCTGGCGGAGGTGTTGGCAACTCTGGGTAAAGCGGGGCTCACCACGCTTCTGGTGGAGGGGGGCAGCTCGGTCCACACCTCCTTTTTAAAAGAGGATCTGGTGGATCAGGTCACCCTTTTTATGGCACCGCTCTTCCTGGGCAATGGGTCGATTCCGGTGGTGGGCGATCTGGCCATAGCAGACGTGGGCCAGGGGCGGCGATTTGAGACCAGTCGGGTGAAACGTTTCGGCAACGATGTCCTGATCGAGGGCTTTTTCAGCCGGTAGAGAATTTTTATAAAGGGAAACCGGGCCCATGCCCGGACATGAAGAAAATGTTTACAGGAATCATTCAAGGCCAGGGGCGTCTCCTGGAAAAAAGACCAAGCGGCGGCGGCATGCTCTTTGTGATTGAGGCGGATTTTGATCTGCCCGATCCGCAGGAGGGGGAGTCCATCGCCTGCAACGGTGTCTGCCTTACCGCCAAAGAAATCAAGGGCCGTCGTTTTGCGGTGGATGTCTCGCCTGAGAGCCTGACCCGTACCAATTTAGGGGACAAGGCCACCGGCTCTTTCCTTAATCTGGAACGGGCCTTACGGTTAAGCGATCGTCTGGGCGGTCACCTGGTCAGCGGCCATGTGGACGGGGTGGCGCGGGTTCTGGCGCGCACGCCTGAGGGAGATTTTGTGCGGTTTCTCTTTTCAATCCCCCCTGGCTGCGGCCGGTATCTCATTGAAAAGGGCTCCATCACCATTGACGGCATCAGCCTGACGGTGAATGGCTGCGATGCTTCTACCTTCAGTGTCGCCATCATCCCTCACACCCTGGAGATCACCAGTCTGGGGTCACTCAGCCAGGGGGCAGAGGTCAATATTGAGGTGGATCTCATTGGTAAGTATGTGGAAAAATTACTCTCTGTCCAAAAGGATGAGGGAGGAGGTGCCGGTTCCGGTATTAACCCTGCCTTTCTGGCGGAAAATGGTTTTTTGAAGTAATGATGCTCCCGTAAAAAGTCCCTGGCGCCAAGACCATGTGACATTAAATCAGTAAGAGAAACTCTGTTCCGGTGGCCGTACATTACTTTTCGAAGGTCTCGTAAACTCGCTATCTGCGGGGCCATTAATAATAATATGAACATCGCCATGGCGGTGGACGCAAAATAGATAGGTTATTTGTATGGCGGTAAGCTCTATAGAAGAAGCAATTGAAGATATCAGGGCCGGCAAAATGGTCATTCTGGTGGATGATGAAGACCGGGAAAATGAAGGTGACCTCTTTATGGCCGCCCAGATGGCCACTCCGGAGGCCATCAACTTCATGGCCACCCACGGCCGCGGCCTCATCTGTCTCACCCTGACTGCGGAACAACTGGAGCAGTTGCAGATTCCCATGATGGTCCGCGACAATACCTGTCCCTATGAGACGGCCTTTACCGTCTCTATTGAGGCCAGGGCCGGGGTCACCACCGGTATTTCCGCAGCTGATCGGGCCCGCACCATCCAGGTGGCGGCAAGTCCGGATGCCAGGCCGTCTGATCTGGTCAGCCCCGGTCATGTCTTTCCTCTCAGGGCCCGGCGGGGCGGGGTACTGGTGCGTACCGGTCAGACCGAGGGTTCCGTTGATCTCTGTCGTCTCTCAGGACTGACCCCGGCCGGGGTCATCTGCGAGATCATGAAAGATGACGGCACCATGGCCCGCATGCCTGATCTCGAGGTCTTTGCCCAGGAGCATGATCTGAAGATCGTCACCATCGCTGATCTCATCGCCTACAGAATGCAGAAGGACACCTTGGTGCACCGGGCTGCTGAGACCAAGATGCCCACCCGTTTCGGCGGTGAATTCAGGGCCGTGGTCTATACCAATGACGTGGACAGCTTTGAGCATATCGCCCTGGTCAAGGGGGATATTTCGGCGGATGAGCCGGTTCTGGTTCGCGTCCATTCCGAGTGTCTTACCGGTGATGTCTTTGGCTCCATGCGCTGCGACTGCGGCAGCCAGCTCCATGCCGCCATGCAGATGGTGGGCAAGGAAGGCAAGGGCATTATCCTCTATATGCACCAGGAGGGCCGCGGCATCGGCCTGGTCAACAAGATCAAGGCCTATGCCCTTCAGGATCAGGGGATGGACACCGTGGAGGCCAATCTGGAGCTTGGTTTCAAGGCTGATCTGCGCGACTATGGCATCGGTGCCCAGATCCTGCGTGATCTCGGGGTGCGCAAGATGAAATTGATGACCAATAACCCCAAAAAAATCGTCGGCCTTGAGGGCTACGGCATCGAGGTTGTTGACCGGGTCTCCATTGAGTCTGCACCTGTACCTGAAAATTTGGGCTATCTGCAGTGTAAACGTGATAAAATGGGACATTTGCTGGAGTTCAAGGATTAACAGGCCGCCATGAAAAGCGTCTGCTGAGACGTCCCGGAATGAATAGATTAATCCCTCCCAGGAGAGAAATAATGGCAAAATTTATTGAAGGAAACTTAAGCGCCGGGGGTAAGAAATTCGGCATCATTGTGGCGCGTTTTAACAGCTTTATCGGCGAGCGCCTCCTGGAAGGGGCCATGGACACCTTGATCCGTTCCGGGGCCAGTGGTGATGACATCGAGGTGCTGCGGGTCCCCGGGGCCTTTGAGATCCCCCTGGTGGCCCAGAAGATGGCACGCTCCGGTCGCTATGATGCCGTGATCTGTCTGGGTGCCGTGATCCGCGGGGCCACCCCCCATTTTGACTTTGTTGCCAATGAGGCGGTCAAGGGGATTGCCCAGGCCAGCATGGATGCGGATCTGCCCATCATCTTCGGCATCCTCACCACAGATACCATTGAGCAGGCCATTGAGCGGGCAGGGACCAAGGCCGGCAATAAGGGCGCCGACTGTGCCATGACCGCCATTGAGATGGTTAATCTCCTGGCCCAGTTTTAACATCTAATGCCATGAAACAGCGGAAGGGACGCCTCTGATCACGCAGATCGAGATGTCCCTTCTGTTTTTTGTGACCAGTGAAATAAAATGAAAGGATTACGCAGTAAGGCCCGGGAACTTGCCCTGCAATGTCTCTATCAGATTGATCAGAGCAGCAACCCGGATGCGGATATTGAGCTTATCGGTCAGAATTTTCAGGCCACCAAGAAGGCGGTGGTGTATGGCAGCGCCTTGGTGAACGGCGTCAAGGAGCATCTTGACGAAATAGACAACCTGATTACGATTCATGCCGAGAACTGGAAGGTGAGCCGGATGGCGGTTATTGACCGTAACATCCTGCGCATCGCCCTCTACGAGATGCTTTATGTCTCTGACGTGCCTGATGCGGTGGCCGTCAACGAGGCCGTTGATATCGCCAAACGTTTCAGTAGCGATGAGGCGCCGGCCTTTATTAACGGCATCTTGGACGCCTTTTGCAAGACCAGAGAGGCTGAAAGGTGAAAGAGGCAGCTTTTTTCTGAGGGACGTTTTTTCGCGCCACACCAAAAATAACAGGAAGGGGAGCAAAGGCAATGCGCGACGCAACAGAAAACCTGGCGAGTGAATTTCGGCCCCATTTCGGCCTGGAGATCATTGCGGTTGTGGGGCTGGTACTTTCTCTGTTCTTTCTTCTCTCCCTGGTCAGTTTTTCTGTGCCGGGCAGTGCCCAGGAAATCGCCAATTGGGGAGGTGCGGTGGGCCAGCTTTTTGCCACCGCTCTCATGAGCTTTGTTGGCTTTTCCTCCTTCTGGATTCCCTTTCTCCTCATTCTCCTCTCTATCTCCCTTTTTGTGCCGGATGCCCTTGTCAAAAGGCTGCCCTATATCTGTCTGGGGTGTACCGGCCTCATGGTAGCAAGCTCCACCATGCTGGCCGCCATCGGTCTGCAGGAGATCTACCTGCTCAGCCGGACCTATCCCCTGGGAGGCTATCTGGGTAATAAGGTCTATGGCCTCAGCGCCGCCTATTTTGGTGGGCCCGGTGCCGTCCTCTTCTCCTGTGCCCTCTTTTTTCTCTCCTTCATGCTCCTGCTGCGCTTTTCCCCCTATCTGGTGGGCCGGTGGATTGTGTCCAGCATCAGGAGAATATGGGTTGACTGGCAGGCCAGCCGTATTGCCCAAGACGATGAAAAGATCAGGCCAGCGGCAACGGCCAAGGGCAGGAAAAAGAAGGCGGAACCCCTAGCGGACGGGCCGCCTATTTTTCCTGCCGTCAAAGAGCCGGTTCGCCTGACCATGGCAGAGGATGATACGGAATTTGCCCCGGTGGCTGTTGAGCCTGGGGAGTACCGGTTGCCCACCCTCCATCTGCTGGATAAGGCGGTGAGCGACGAGGTGGCTGTTGATAAGGAGCATTATCTCGGGGTCAGTCAGCTTCTGGAGTCCAAACTCGATGAGTTCGGGGTGCGGGGCAAAGTCACCGGCATATCGCCTGGGCCGGTGGTCACTACCTATGAATTCGAGCCGGCTGCCGGGGTCAAGATCAACAGGGTGGTTTCCCTGGCCGACGATCTGGCCCTGGTCTTAAAGGCGGAAAGTGTCCGGGTTGCCGGTTCCATCCCCGGCAAGGCCGCCCTGGGTATTGAGATTCCCAATCCGAGGCGGCAGATCGTCTACATCCGCGACATCATGGCCACCCCTAAGTTCCAGCAGGCCCGTTCCATGCTGACCCTGGGGCTGGGGATGGATGTGGTGGGCAACACAGTGATGGCGGACCTGGCCAGGATGCCGCATCTTCTCATTGCCGGCGCCACCGGGGCGGGTAAGAGTGTGGCCATCAATACCATTATCTGTTCCATCCTCATGCGGGCCACCCCGGATGAGGTGCGGTTGTTGATGATTGATCCCAAGCGCATTGAGCTCTCCACCTACGAGGGCATCCCTCATCTTCTCCACCCCGTGGTGGTGGACCCCAAGATGGCCAGCCGGGCCCTGCAGTGGGCGGTGAAGGAGATGGAGCGCCGCTATTCGCTCATGGAGGAGGAGCGGGTCAAGAGTTTTGCCTCCTATAACGAGAGTGCCGCGGAGAAGCTGCCCCTCATTGTTATTATCATTGATGAGCTGGCTGACCTGATGATGGTCTGCTCCAAGGATGTGGAGGGGTCGGTGGCCCGCCTGGCCCAGATGGCCCGGGCCGCCGGCATGCATCTCATCCTGGCGACCCAGCGGCCCTCCGTGGATGTGCTCACCGGCCTCATCAAGGCCAATTTCCCCACCCGGATGTCCTTCAAGGTTGCCTCCAAAATAGATTCCCGCACCATTTTGGACGCCTCCGGCGCTGAACATCTGTTGGGCGCCGGCGACATGCTCTTTCTTCCTCCTGGCACGGCCCGCCTGCAGCGGATCCACGGGGCCTATATTTCTGAAAAAGAGACGGAACGGATCGTTGCTTTCCTGAAGAGTCAGGGGGCTGCCACCTATGATGAGGAGATGCTCAAATCGGTGGAGGAAGAAGCAGGTCTCAGCGGCGCTGCGGATGAGGAGTATGACGAGAAGTATGATGAGGCCGTGACTGTGGTCTGTGAGTCCGGCCAAGCCTCCATCTCCGGGGTGCAGCGCCGGCTGCGGGTGGGCTATAACCGGGCGGCCCGGATCATTGAAACCATGGAAAGAGAAGGGCTGGTGGGTCCGGCAGACGGTGCCAAACCCCGGGAAGTTCTGGCCAGGCGCGATTATTCCTGATGGGTTCGCTGATTTTTCTCCTTGCCCAACAGGGTAAAAAGCAATAGAATAATACATTCTTAAAAAAGGTGCTACGGCGATGCTGAAACGATTTTCCATTTCCCTGGAAGAGGATCTCCTTGAAGATTTTGATGAGTTTATCAAGCAGCGCCGCTATGAGAACCGTTCCGAGGCCATCCGTGACCTGATCCGCAGCTCCTTTATCAAGGATGAGTGGCAGGCGGATAAGGATGTCATGGGGGTGATCACCGTGGTTTATGACCATCATCAGCCCAACCTCCAGGAAAAGGTCACTGAGCTGCAGCATGATTATCACCAGCAGATCGTCTCCACCACCCATGTCCACATGGACCATCATAATTGTCTTGAGGTCATTATTGTCCGGGGCAAGGCAGCTGAGGTGAAGGAGCTGGCCAACAGGCTCACTTCCTTGCGCGGCGTCCGCGACGGCAAGCTGGCCATGAGCTCCACCGGCAAACATCTCCATTAATGCCCCTCTCTGAGGCCTTTTTTTTCAACAGCGGCGCCAAGGGGAAAAAAGGGGCCCTGTGTTCGGGAGCTGCCTGGCATTGCCTCGTGGGGTTTTTTTTACGCATCCGGTAACACATAAAAAGAATATGTGTTGTCAGTCACTTGGGAGTCACTATGCATCTTGCCGAGGGAATCCTCTCCGGGCCGATACTTCTTGGCGGCGCGGTGCTGGCCGTGGCGGGCACCGCCATTGGCCTGAAAAAAATCGATCAGGAAAGGATCATGACCACGGCCCTTCTCGGCGCGGCCTTTTTTGTGGCCTCCCTGGTGCATGTCCCTGTCGGCCCCGGGAGTGCCCATCTCCTGTTAAACGGGCTCATGGCCCTGATTCTCGGCTGGGGCTGTTTCCCGGCCATTCTGGTGGCCCTGGTGCTTCAGGCCCTCTTTTTTCAGTTCGGCGGCTTCACCGTCCTTGGCGTCAATGTGGTTATTATTGCCGGTTCAGGTCTGCTTGGCTCCTTCTTTTTTCGGCCATGGCTGGTGTCTCCAGCCAAAAGGGCCCTGGCCGCTTTTCTGGCCGGTTTTTTGTCCGTGGCCTGCGCCGCCTTGTTCATGGCCCTTATTCTGGTCAGCACGGATCAACATTTTCTGGCCACGGCCAAGGTGGTCTTTGTTGCCCACCTGCCCGTGATGGTGGTGGAGGGGTTGATCACCATGTTTGTTGTGCAGTTTCTGGCCAGGGTGCAGCCGGAGATCCTCAATATCGCTCCTGATGGCAAGGGACGTGGAGAAAAGAATGGTTTTTAATTTTGCAAGCTGCAGCCCCCTGAAGGGGCGTCACCTCTGGGGGCCGACAGCTCTTTTTGTCCTGCTTTTGCTGTTGGCTTCTCCTGCCTATGGCCATAGGGTTACTATCTTCGCCTATGCGGAGGGCGATTTCATAAAAACAGAGAGCCGCTTCAGCGGGGGCCGGGCGGCCCGCAACTGCACCGTTAGGGTGCACTCTCTCCCTGACCAGGCGCTGGTGGCCAGCGGCCAGAGTGATGAGCAGGGTTTTTTTGCCTTTCCCCTGCCCGGTGAGGCAGCAGACCTGGATATCAGCATCACCTGCGGCGACGGCCACCGTGGCACCTGGCGCCTGGAGGCCCAGGAGTATCTTCCTGCTGAGGCCCAGCCCGCCCCCCACCTCCATGAATCCCCCGAGCAGGTGGTGCCCCTGGCCAGTGGGGCTCAAGAGGCGCTTCTGCGCCAAATCATAGCAGAAGAAGTGGAGAAAAAGGTGGCGCCGCTGCGCCGTGATCTGGCCCGCCTCGCCGCTCAGAAGACCAGTGTGGCCGATATCCTGGGCGGTATCGGCTATATCCTGGGGCTGGCTGGTCTTGCCAGTTATATGAAATATAAGAAAAGGAAATAACGGCGCTTCTGCGCCTGTGCCCGCAATGACGACCTATGAACCTTGAATGTTTTAGTTCTGGTAGCTCCCCCCTGCACCGGGCGGATGTGCGCCTGAAGATGATCGGCGCCTTTTTATTGAGCGTCACCGTGGCCCTCTGTTACAGCCTGCCGGCGCCCCTGCTGGCCCTGGGCGTGGCCCTCCTCCTGCTGGGGTCGGCCCGTCTGCCCTTGCTCAAGGTGGGCCGGCGTCTCCTGGTGGTAAATCTCTTTACCCTCCTTTTCTGGCTCACCCTGCCTTTTACCGTGCCCGGCCCGACCGTGATGGAGATGGGGCCCCTTGTGGTCAGTGGCGCCGGGATCGCCCTGGCTGCCTTGATAACCGTTAAAACCAATGCCATTGTCCTCATTTTTATGGCCCTGGTCGCCACCTCGGGGGTGACGGCTATCGGCCATGGCCTGGCTGGTCTCAAGGTCCCTCCTCGTTTCTGCATGCTGCTCCTCTTCACCTATCGCTACATCTTCGTCCTGCAGCAGGAATATCAGCGTCTGCGCCGGGCCGCCCTGCTGCGGGGCTTCCGGCCGGCCACCACCATGCACACCTATCGCACCTATGGCAACCTGCTGGGCATGACCTTGGTGAAAAGCTGGCAGCGGGGGAGGCGGGTCCAGCAGGCCATGGAGCTGCGTGGTTTTCAGGGCCATTTTTATGTGCTGGAGGGCCGCCCCCTGGCCGCTGCGGACTGGGGACTCCTGGCCCTGCTTTTGGGAGCCGCCCTGGGGGTCGCCTGCATGGAGCTGCTGGGCGCGCCGGGGGGCTGGTCATGACCGCGCTTTTATTGGAGGATATCTCCTTTTGTCATCCCGGCGGCGGCTGCCTGTTTCGCCATCTCAAGCTGGCCATCGGCGCAGAGCGGGTCGGTTTTATCGGTCCAAACGGCAGCGGCAAAACCACCCTCTTTCATATCATCATGGGCCTGCTCAAGCCGGACAGCGGCCGGATTCTTCTGGATGGCAGGGAGGTGAGCGATGCCAGGGCCTGGCGCCAGCTGCGGCGGCAGGTGGGCTTTCTTTTTCAGGATGCCGATGATCAGCTCTTCTCCCCCACCGTGCTTGAGGATGTCACCTTCGGATCCTTGAATATGGGCGATGATGGTCCAACTGCCAAGGCCAAGGCCATGGCCACCTTAGAGAGTCTGGATCTGGCCGGTTTTGCCGGCAGGATCACCCACCAGCTTTCCGGCGGTGAGAAAAAACTGGTGGCCTTGGCCACCATTCTGGTCATGGCCCCGGAGATCCTGCTCCTTGATGAGCCTACCAATAACCTTGATATAGCCACCCGAGAGCGGCTGGTGGCCATACTGGCCCACCTGGACCTGCCCATGGTCATTATCTCCCATGATTTTGATTTCCTGGCCAAGAGCACGGATATCATCTACAGCCTGGATCACGGCCACCTGCACCGGTCGGAGTCCATCCATCTCCACTCCCATCCCCATGCCCATATTTATGGCGATCATCCCCATGATCATGGCGGCTATTAAATGAGCATCTTTGGCAGGAGCGAGATTGATTTGGGCTGTGACGGCCATGTCCACACCAGACTCTGCCACCATGCGGTGGGCGAGATGGAGGAGTATGTGGCGGCGGCCCTGGCCTGCGGCCTTGCTGAGATCATCTTTCTGGAGCATTTCGAGATGGGCATCAACTACGGGCAGGTCACCTGGCTGACGGCTGAGGAGTTTCGCTTCTATCATCGGCAGTGCCGGCGTCTGGCCCGCAAATATGAAGGACGAATCCGGGTGGGGGCCGGAGTCGAGGTGGGACTCAATGTGGATCGCCTTGCCGAGACACGCGACTTCTTAAACAGCCACTCTTGGGCCAGGGTGGGGCTCTCCTGCCATTATTTTGAGGAGAAGGGCGTCCATCTCAATATGCTGAGCCGCAAGCCGGAGAACATCAAGGGCCTGGAGGCCCTGGGCCATGACCGGCTGCTCAGGGGCTGTTACACGGATCTGCTGCTGGGTCTGCGGGAGCTGGAGGTGGACGTGGTCTGCCACTTGGACGCCCCCCTCCGTTACTGTCAGGGGGTGGTCTTTACTGCCGAGCACTGGCGTCTCATTGATGAAATCCTGGCGGAGATGGCCCGCCAGGATATAGCCCTGGAGATCAACACCTCAGGCTTTGTCGTGCGTGGCGAGCCCTTTCCCTGTGCCGCCATCATCCAGCGGGCCAGGCGCTGCGGGCTGCGGTTTGTGGCCGGTTCCGATGCCCATCAACCCCGGGATGTGGGACGCTTTTTCCACCTTCTTACGGACAGAGGGTAATCCCCCCATTTTCAAGGGGGGGTAAAGGCAGAACTCGGTGCGGCTCAGCCCAGTTTTGATCGGCGGCTGATATGAAGGGGGAGGGGAGTTGGGTGCCCCTGGTGTTGCTACTTAAGGGTGATCACCAGGGGAATCTGGTGCAGGCTTTTGGAGGTGGAGCGGGTGGTGCCCAGGCTCCAGCCCGTGGTCTGATAGGTGTCTGCCAATATCTTCTCCACCTCATTGACCACACCCTTGATATTAATGACAGGGTGGCGGGAAAAGACTTCGGGCAGGCCGTAGGTGAGGTTGCAGGCCAGACAGCGGTCCGGCCGCTCATGGAGGTTGAGCTCAAAATAGAGCTCTTTGGCGGCTTGATCAAAACCGGCAAATTTCAGCTCAATATCATAGGAACCTTCTTGGGCGTCGCCAAAGAGGGCATCAAAAAAGGCATCGCTTCTTTCCGGGGGGAATATCTTTTTGCATAGGTCGTCGCTGAAAAGGGTCTGCATCTCTGTCATGGTATTCTCCGTCAATAATGTGCAAGTCCCGATTATCAGGAATGTTTTTTGGGGATGGAATATGAACCACCATGAAGGGGGTGGCGCCCTGTAGGAGCTGCCAAACTACCCTGCCTGCCCCATGGGGTCAATAGAAATCAGGTCCTGGGCCTGCCGGTGCGCATCTCTCTTCTTCAAAAAAAGAGCGTGCTGTGGTAAGGTGCGCCCCATGCGTCAACAATCTCTCTTTTCAGAACTGGCCAGCCCGCAGCGGCCCGGCCCCTCGTCAAGCATGGCTGGTCTCAATTCCTCCCAGCTGGAGGCGGTTACCAC
>JAVLBA010000040.1:0-25462 GCA_031581485.1 Desulfurivibrionaceae bacterium
GTATAATTTCCATAAAAAATTCCTTCTGTTGCTCTTGCCGTTAAGAATCAAAAAAGGGCAGCGCCCCTTCTGGACCACTGCCTGCAAAGATAAGGGCCAGGGCGTTATCGCCGTACAGGGTGGCCAGGACAGCGGGCAGACGGGGGGGCAGGGCCCTCTTTTGGGGCTGCGGTTGAAAAGAAAGAACCAGGCCGCTCCCCAGGATGTGGACACCATGGAGGCGGGCCTCCAGGAAACCAAGGAGCGGCCAGAGGGGAATATATTTGCGCAGGGCCTCCTTGCCGGCCCAGACAAGCCCCAGGGCCCGCAGTTCCTGGGAATGACAGCGCCGCACCAGGTCCCTTTCCTCTGCCCGGACAAAGCGGTCCTCCACCCGGGCCAGGGCAGAACGGATCTCCTGAAAATCAAGGGCACAGGGGACCCGGCTGGCCAGGCCCAGGGCGCTGGCGCCGCTATGGGAGATAGCAATATAAAGGGGCCTCTCATCCCCGGCCCTGGTTGCCACAAAGGGTCTGCCCCTCTCCCCCACCCTGACCTCAATATCCCGCAGCCGGCTCTGCGGCTCCCCCTCCAGGGTGCGGACGGCCTCCTTGACGGCCAGGCGACCCGCCAGCCATTCCCTTTGCCGATGCGGAAAGCCAAAGGCCCCAAACGTCTCCATTTCAGCAGCACTCAGCACCTGCCCCGCCTGCTGGGTCAGGATGGTTTCCTCCAGGGCAGAGTCGGCCAGACAGACCTTGCTGAGGCAAAAGGGCGGCAACAGCAGCCCATCACCGGCAAAGGCCCTGCTGATTACCACGCTGATATCAGTGCCTGCCCGGCACGCTTCTTCTTTTTTCACCAATAAACCACCTGGAAATGAACCCTTGTCTCTTTAAGCCAAGTTGGCTATAGTTTTTTTGTTTAAAATAACCATGAGCATACAATAACTCACCAGCTGACGGCCTCTGCCATGCCCCCATCCTCCTCCACCACTCCCTAGCCGCCGATGTCTCCCCTAGACGCCATAGTCCTGATTCTCCTTGCCGTTTTTATCATCAGGGGTATCTGGGTGGGTTTTATCCGGCAGGTCGCCTCCCTGCTCGCCCTGGTGGCGGGCTTTCTGGTGGCCGGCCATTATTACGGCGAATCAAACCAGATCATCACTCCCTTTATCCGTAACGAGCAGGTGGGATTTCTGGTGAGCTATGCCGTTATCTTCTGCCTGGTCTTTATCCTTACCATTTTTATAGGTTTAGCCGTCAGAAAGGTTGCCCAGCTCATCCTGCTTGACTGGTTCGACAAGAGCCTGGGCGGCATTCTGGGGGCTGCCAAGGGCTTTTTTCTGGCCTGCATCGCCTTTATGATCCTGGCCACGTTCATCTCCGGCTCAAGCTCGATCTTTACCCGATCCCTCCTCTATCCCTATCTGCAAAAAAGCAGCTTCCTCCTCCTTTCCGCGGTGAAGAATGACCATATCCGCGATCGGATGCTGCCCCGGCAGCCGGCCATCTCCAATCTACTTTCGCACACCATAGAAACGGGCCAGGAGCTGGGGCGACAGGCCAAGCAGAAAGCCGGCGACTATTAACTGGTTGACCAGGGTGGTGCGGATGAGTCCCTGGCGCTGCCACTTGCGCCCGGAACTGAGGACATAGCGGTCAGCCAGGACAATCCTCCCCTGCCGGCGCAGGGCAGAAACCAGTCGGTAATCTTCCAGCAGGGCCCCCTCTGGAAAGCCCCCCAGCTCAACAAAAACCTGCCGCCCCATGAACAGGGCCTGATCGCCATAGGGCAGCTGCAGGAGACGGGAGCGCAGGTTGGCGCCCCAGGAGACAAGACCCAGGCCTTTTGTGTCGCCAACCAGCTGCAGGCGAAAGGCGCCAGCCACCACCCCTTTCCCGTCCAAGCACCATTCCACCTCTTCCAGGGCGCCGGCCGGCAACAGAGTATCGGCGTGGAGAAAGAGCAGGATCTCGCCGCTGGCATGCCGGGCCCCCCAATTCATCTGGGTGGCCCGTCCCGGCTCTGTAACCAAGAGCCGGGCGCCGTGGCCGGCGGCAATGGCCTGCGTGGCATCCCTGCTGCCGCCGTCCACCACCACTACCTCGACCCCGGCAGGCAGGGCACCCAAGGTTGCGGCCAGGCTGCTCTCTTCATTGAGGGTGGGGATGATAATGGCAAGAGAGCGGCTCATGGCAGCGCCCCGGCCAGGGCTGGCGGCAGGACGTCCAGATCCTCAGGCCGGTCAACATCAGCCAGGCAGGCCAGAAGCGCCGCTTGTCCACGGCCCTGGTCAGCGGCGGCCAGGGTCTGGGCCAGGACCTGGTCGCTGCCCCAGGCGATATCGGCAAAGAGGAGCGGATTGGGAGAACGCAGGCCAATGAGATAATAGCCGCCATCCCGGCTGGGCCCCAAGACCAGTTCCTTACTGACCAAGGCATCAAAGGCCTGGGCCAGAATGTCAGTGGTGACTCCGGGACAATCAGCCCCCACCAGCACCACCCGCTGAAATCCCCGCCTGCAGGCGCCGGCAATGGCAAAGGCCATTCTCTCTCCCAGATCCGCCCCCACCTGCTGCTGCCACCGGAGCCGCTCCCCCAACCAGGCCGCCATCTCCGGGGCCCCGGCGCCGGCCATGGCCAGTTCCACCTGGAGCGAGGGGCGGCGGGCCGCCAGGCCATGTGCCTCGGCAACCACCTTTTCCGTCATCCGGCGCTGGAGTTCAGCGGCCCCCTCCCTGCCCAGGTGGGGAATGAGTCTGGTCTTCACGGCTCCCGGCCGCGGATAGCGGCTGAAAATAATGCAGATTTCCTGCTCTTTTTTTGCTCTTTTCACTTTATCTTGGGGGAGAGGCGCAGTAGAGTCGCCTTTATAAAAGCTGCCGGGACCGATCCCGCAGCCCCACCACATTCCTACTATTTTGAAGGCAAAACAAGTTAAAAAACGGGACCCGCTATCATACCAGGAACGGACGTACCGCGCCATGATCGATCAGGGCGCTCTGCAGGCAACCCTCATCAGGGTCCGGGAAACAGATCTCCACATCCTGGCGGAGCAGGAGGTGAGCGCCCCGGCCCATGATCTCATGGTTACCTGTCGCAGCCAGATTGAAAACTATATGGGCGGCCACCCTCGCTTTGCCGGCAGCCTGTGCCCCCTGCCCCAGGACAACCTGGCCCCTGCCATTATTCAAAAGATGCTGAAGGCCGCCCATAGTGCCGGGGTGGGGCCCATGGCAGCGGTGGCCGGAGCCATTGCCGAATTTGTCGGCCAGGGCCTCCTGAAGGACGGTTTCACCCGTGAGGTGATGGTGGAAAACGGCGGCGATATTTTTCTTTGGCGCCGTCAGGAATGCCTGAGCGCCATCTTTGCCGGCCAGTCGCCCCTCAGCAACCGCATCGGCCTCCGTATTGCCCCGGAAAAAATGCCTTTGGGCATCTGCACCTCCTCGGGGGCCATCGGCCACTCCCTCTCCTTCGGCCAGGCAGATTCGGTCACCGTCCTTGCCCGTGACACGGCCCTGGCGGACACCGCTGCCACCCGCCTGGGCAACGAGCTCAAGGCGGCCGGAGATATGGCCCGCGCCCTGGAGGTGGCCAAGGGCATACCCGACCTGCTGGGTGTGGTGGTGGTGAAGGATGATACCCTGGGGGCGTGGGGTGATGTTGAGCTGGTCAAGATATGACCTGCCCCCTTGCGTCTCAGCCGGGCAATAGGTATATTTTTTTTTCACCCATCCCATTAACCCCCAGAGACCACAGCGACCATGAACTGGAAAAATATTTTTAGCCCGAGCCAGAGCATCAGCGCCGACAACGCCAGAGAGTATATCAAGAGCCACAAGAATGACACCTTTCAACTTCTGGATGTCCGCCAGCCCAAGGAGTATGAGCAGGAGCACCTGCCGGGCGCCCTCCTCATCCCCCTGCAAGAGGTGGTGGCCAGAAAAAATGAATTGGACCCCGATAAACCCACCCTGGTCTACTGCGCGGCCGGTGTCCGCTCCAAGGCGGCCAGCCAGCTTCTGCAGGGCCAGGGATTTAAGGAGGTCTACAATATAAGCGGCGGCATCAGGGCCTGGAACGGCACCAGGGCCGGCGGCACGGAAGATATGGGCATGGAGTTTTTCACTGCCGCCGACTATGCAGATATTTTCAAGATGGCCTATGCCATGGAGGAAGGTCTGCGGCAGCTCTATCTAGGCATGCTGGATCTGGTGGAGAGCAAAGAGGAAAAAGAACTGCTGCGCACCATGGCGGCCTTTGAAGAGCGCCACAAGATGGGTCTGATCAACGGCTTCCTGCCTGAGGGTGACGAGATCCCCGACATCAGTGACCTGGACGTCATGGAAGGGGGCATGGACCGCCAGCAGATCATGGCCCATTTCGGCCCCTACCTGCATGACATGGAGGATATCCTCAACCTGGGCATGCTCCTGGAGGCCCAGGCCTATGATCTCTACTCCCGCTTAGCCAGACAGGAAGAGGATCCGCAGCGGCGCACCCTCTTCACCCATCTGGCCGAAGAAGAAAAAATCCATCTCAACTATCTGGCCCGCAAACTGGATCAGCTCCTGGCCCGGTCATAACAAAGGGGCGCCGTTCTTTTGACCGGCAATCGACAACGGCTTTTAGCCCCCTGCCTTCACCTGGTCCCGTGCCCTGAAGGCACCCTGTTTCCACAATGTATCCTGCCCCGCTTTTCCAGGTTTACATTTCCCTTTATTTGGTCCATACTCCGGACAAAGTGTGTGTAATTTATAAAAAAACGGGTTCTTGAGGTTCATTATGAAACAGTTTTTCAACAGTTTTGGTCTGCGTGTCAAACTCTTTATCCTTGTCGCCTTTATTTCTTTTGCCCTCATCTGCAGCACAGTAATAGCGCTTTTTATCATCCATCGTGTCCAGGTGGGCGGCACCCTCTCCAACGGCATTGAACTGAAGACCAACTATATTGATTCCATCGCCCGCACCCGTCTCAACCTCAATCTTCTCAACAGTATTCTGAAATCCCAGATCATTGACTATGATCCTGAATCCCTCAGCGGCCTCACCACCACCTCGGCAAAATTTGACGAGGCCATTGAGGAGATGCGCATCTTTGTCCAGGGTGACGGCAGCGACACACTTTCCTGCGGCAGCTGCCATAATATTGACAGGGCCCCGGCTGTTACCGCTGCCTACCAAGATCTGGCCACCACCTGGCCCATTATGCAGACGATTATCACCGAGGAGATCCTCCCCGCCCTGGCCCGGGACGATATGGAGGGCGCGCTCTCCATCTTTGATGAAGAATTTTTTGAATATTATTATGACCTCATGGGCAGTACCAAGGAGGCTGTTGACGAGCTGCGCAGCGGCTCCCAGAGCCTGAAAGAGGTGGCAATCAGCGAGGTGAACCGCTTCAGCCTCTTTTTCATGGTGGCGGGGGCGCTCTCCATCATCATTGTCCTTACCGGCTCCTATTTCTTTGTGCAGATGATTGTCCGCGTGATTAATGGCATTGTCGAAGATCTGGAGACAAGCGCCGATCGCATTGCCGCCGAGGCCCAGGTGACGGCCCAGACAGCTCAGACCGTGGCGGAAATGGCCTCTGAGATGGCCGCCTCTCTGGAGGAGACCAGTGCCTCCCTGGAAGAAATTACCGCCATGACCCAGCAGAATGATGAAAACTCCTCCCAGGCCAACAACGGCATGCAGGAAAATGAGCAGATCAGCACCAAGGCCAATGAGAGCATGAAAACCATGCAGGCCAGCATGGAGCACATCAAGAAAGATTCTGACGCCATTGCCAAATTTATCGGCGAGATCGAAAGCATCGCCTTCCAGACCAATCTTCTGGCCTTAAATGCCGCGGTGGAGGCGGCGCGGGCCGGCGAGGCAGGGGCCGGCTTTGCCGTGGTTGCCGAAGAGGTCCGCAACCTGGCCCAGCGTACTGCCGAATCCGCCAAAAACTCCAGCGACCTTGTCAGTCAAGCCATTACCAATATTGATGAAGGCCTGCGCCAGGCCACCATAGTGGTAAAGGAATCAGAGCAGGTAACAGCAGGCTCGCACAAGGTGAGCATTCTGATCAATGAAATTTCCACCGCCTCCCATGAACAAACGCTGGGGATCAGTCAGATCAGCACCGGGGTCAACGAGATGGATCGCGGCACCCAGCAACTGGCCGCCAACGCCGAAGAACTTGCCGCCGCCTCAGAGGCGGTTAATGGTCAGACCCTCATTCTCCACGAGAACATAAACGGTCTGGTGGACCTCCTGGAGGGCCAGCAAGGAGAAGGGGAAGAGGAAGAAGAAGAAGAATATTAAGATGGTGGCGGAGAGGGCGGCAAAGGGCATGGGATTTTATTATGGCAGGAACTGCTTGCTTACCGACGCCCACCACCGCCCTCCTTTTTCAAATAGACCTGCAGCACGGAAATGGCCGCCGGCGTAATCCCGGAGATCCGGGCGGCCTGCCCCAGGGAACGGGGGGTGATGGCGTTTAATTTTTCCACCACCTCATGGGAGAGACCCGGTATGCCGGTGTAATCCATCGAAAGGGGCAGAGCCACATCTTCCAGTTTTTTAAAGCGGGCCACCTGTTCCATCTGGCGCCTGATATATCCCTCATATTTAATCTCCAGCTGCACCTCCACCTTGACATCATCGGCAACAGCAAGGGGCACCCCGGTGAGTTCGGGAAGATCAGCCAGGGTGAGCTCAGGCCGCCGCAGAAGATCAGCCAGGGTCACGGCCTGTTTCATCTCAGCCAGACCCCGCTTGGCAAAGCGCTGGTTCACCTCTTTTTTGGGCATGATCCGGGTGGTGTTTAAAAAAGAGACCGCTGCCTTGATCGCCTTTTTCTTGGCAAGAAAACGGTGATGGGTCGCCTCAGCCACCAGGCCTGTAGCATACCCGATGTCGCTGAGACGCAGGTCGGCATTATCCTCCCGGAGCAGGAGGCGGTATTCGGCCCGGGAGGTGAAGAGACGATAGGGTTCCTTGGTCCCCATGGTGATGAGATCATCAATGAGAACGCCGATGTAGGCCTGGGAACGGCTCAATACCAGGGGGGCTTTCTCCCGGCAATAATGTACGGCATTGATGCCGGCCATCAGCCCCTGGGCCGCAGCCTCCTCATAGCCGGAGGTGCCGTTGATCTGGCCGGCCAGGAACAGCCCCTTGATCTTTTTGGTCTCCAGACTGGCGGTGAGCTGAGTCGGCTCCACATAATCATACTCAATGGCATAACCGGGCCGCATGACATTGACCTTCGCCAAGCCCTTGATGGAGCGGAGCATGGCGAGCTGGACATCCACCGGCAGACTGGTGGGCAGGCCATTGGGGTAGACCTCCACGGTATCGAGCCCTTCCGGCTCCAGGAAGATCTGATGACGGCTCTTCTCTGGAAAACGCATGACCTTGTCCTCCACCGAAGGGCAGTAGCGCGCCCCGATCCCCTTGATAATGCCGGAATACATGGGTGACCTGTCCGTGCCGGCCCTGATTATCGCATGGGTCTGCTCATTGGTGTAGGTGATATAGCAGGGGCGCTGGGGCAACACCGGCTCCCCCTTGCTGGAAAAAGAAAAGAGGTTGGCCGGCTCATCACTGTGCTGCGCTTCAAGCTCGGAATAGTCGATGGTGGTGCCGTCCAGCCGCGGCGTGGTACCTGTCTTCATCCGGCCCATCTTGAACCCCAGGGCCTTCAGGTGCTTGGGCAGTGACCGGGAAGGGGCATCGCCCAGCCGGCCGGCGGGAAAATTCTTCAGGCCGATGTGGATGAGACCATCCAGAAAGGTACCGGTGACAATGATGACGGTCCGGCAGCGGATCTCCTCCTCCAGGGAGGTGACAACGCCCGCGATACGGCCCTCTTCCACGACAAGTCGATCCACCACGGCCTGGCGGATGTCCAGATTCTCCTGCTTCTCCATCACCGCCTTCATGCGCAGGCGGTAGAGGAGGCGGTCGGCCTGAGCCCGGGAGGACCAGACGGCCGGGCCCTTACTGGTGTTAAGGCGGCGGAACTGGATGGCCGAGGCATCGATATTTTTGGCCATCTCGCCGCCCAGGGCGTCAATCTCCTTGACCAGGTGGCCCTTGGCCAGCCCGCCGATGGCCGGATTGCAGCTCATGGCGCCAATACCATCGACATTCATCACCACACAGGCGGTGCGGCAGCCCATACGGGCGGCAGCCAGGGCGGCCTCACAGCCGGCATGGCCGGCCCCCACCACCAAGACATCATATTGATTTTCCATATTCTTCATACGCATTCCGCAATACTCTCATAACCACAGAGGCACAGAGACACAGAGATTGCAGACCCTCTGTGCCTTTGTGCCTTTGTGGTTAAAAAAAATCCTATTTCTTAATTCTCTCTTCCGACGTACTCGGCAAGGAGGACGGCCACGGTATAGAGCTCCAGACGGCCAGCATGCAAAAACTGAGCACATCATATTGATTTTCCATATTCTTCATACGCACACCGCAATACTCCCATAAACACAAAGACATTCTTTTCAATACCCCCTTGAGGGGTACAAAGACTGTAACCCCTTTGTGCCTCTGTGCCTCTGTGTTTTAAAAAAAATTCTTATTCCCTAATTCTCTCTTCTGAACTCTTACCAAGCTCCCAGCGCCACACGGGTTTCCGCGCCATTTTCCAGAAGCCGGGGGTAAGGAGGACGGCCACGGTATAGAGCTCCAGGCGGCCGGCCAGCATGCAGAAACTGAGCACGACCTTGGCGGCCTGGGGCAAGTCGGCGAAATTGCCGGCCGGTCCCACCCCGGCCAGACCGGGGCCGATATTATTGAGGGTGGCGATCACCGCCGTGGTGCCGGTGACCAGATCCACGCCCATGCCGGTCACCAGCAGGCTGGCCGCCAGAAAGACAGCGATATAGATAGCAAAAAATCCCAGAATGGAGATCATCACCTCTTTGGGCACCTTCTGCCTGCCCAGCTTGATGGCGCCCACTGCCCGCGGGTGGACCAGGGCCCGCAGCTGCAGGCGGGCATATTTGAAAAAGAGCAGAAAGCGCACCACCTTGATCCCGCCCCCCGTGGAACCGGCACAGCCCCCCACAAACATCAGAGAGACCAGAATCACCTTAGTCACCGAGGGCCACTGGTCAAAATCCGCAGTGCCGAAGCCCGTGGTGGTGATCATGGCCACCACCTGGAAGAGAGTATCACGGAGATTTTCTCCAGAGGCGGTGTAGACGGCATGGGCCATATTGGCGGCAAAAATGGCCGCCGTGGCCAGGCCGATGATGATCATATAGAAGCGGAATTCTTCATTCTGCAGATAGGGCTTCAGGCTGCGCTGGGCAAATGCCCGGTAATGCAGAGAAAAATTCACCCCGGCCAGCAGCATGAAGAAGATGAGGAGATACTCGATATAGCTCGACTGCCAATAACCGGCACTGGCGGTATGGGTGGAAAAGCCCCCCGTGGCCAGGGTGGCGAAGGCATGACAGATGGCGTCAAAAAAGTTGACGCCCCCCAGCATCATGAGCAGAATCTGGATAAGGGTAAAGGCGACATAGACCACCCAGAGGATACGGGCCGTATCCTGGATGCGCGGGGCCAGTCTGTCCTTGGTGGGCCCGGGCATTTCCGCCTGATAAAGCTGCATGCCGCCCACCCCCAGGAGGGGCAGAATGGCCAGGGAGAGGACAATGATACCCATGCCCCCCAGCCAGTGCGTGGTGGCGCGCCAGAAGAGCACGCTCTTGGGCAGGATTTCCACCTGACTCAGGATGGTGGAACCTGTGGTGGTGAAGCCGGACATGGACTCGAAGAAGGCATCGATGAAACTGGGCATGGCCCCGGACAAGAGATAGGGCAGCGAGCCAAGCAGGGCCAGGGCCAGCCAGCTCAAGACCACCACGGCAAAGCCGTCGCGATAGCCCAGCTCCTTCTCCGGCGCAAAAATCCCCAGCAGGATGCCTCCCATCATGGCCCCCAGCACAGAAGAGAGCAGGAACATCTTCACCATGCCATCCTGGAAATAGAGGCTGAAGGGGATGGGGGTCAAAAGAAAGAGGGAAAGCAGCAGCAGCAGCTTACCGATAATATTGAGAACACCGCCTGTACGCATGGCAATAAGGAGTCAAGTATGGGTTGTTAAGAGACGGCCGCCCGGCCATTAAGAAAAAATGTCTCAACCTGGGTCATGGCGTTTTTGGCAAAGAAGATCACCAGGATATCTCCCAACTTCAATTTGGTCTGACCGGAGGGAATGATCACCTTCTTCTTTCTGACCACGGCGCCCAGCACCGCCTCCGGAGGGAAATCCATGGACATGAGGGGAATGCCGGTCAGCTCTTCGCGGTCCTCGGTGACCAGGATCTCCACCACTTCGGCATTAGCGCCCAGGAGGGTGGCCACGGAAAGGATCTTGCCGCCGCCCCGCACAAAACTCAAAATCATGTCCGCCGCCACAAGGCGCGGCGACAGGCCGATATCAATGCCCAGCTTGCCGAGCATGGGGATAAAGTCAGGCTTGGTTATCTTGGTGATGCATTTCTGGGCGCCGTGATGCTTGGCCAGCAGGCTCGCCAAAATATTGGTGGTGTCGCTGTTGGTCACGGCAATGACCAGCCCGGCCTGATCAATATCCTCCTGGAGGAGATCATGGGCGTCCAGGGCGTCAAAATTGAGCACAACCGTTTTGTCAAGCAGGGCAGTGAGGCGATCACAGACCAGGGGATCCTGTTCAATGAGACGGACATTGATCCTCTTTTTCTCCAGGGCCTTGGCCACGGTATAGCCGATCAGGCCGCCGCCGATGATAAAGACATCCTTGGGCATATGGCTGTAAAAATGAAAGACCGCCTCCACTGCCATGATATCTTTCTTCCGGGCCACCAGGTACATCTTGTCGCCTGCCTGGAGCACATCGCTGCCGCGGGGAATAATGGTCTGCTGGCCGCGGATAATGGCGGCAATGACAAAATAATTCTGGGCCTGCATGGCCTGGATCTGCTGCAGGGTCTTACCCACTGTGGGGTTGCCCTTATGCACCTCATAACCGAGAAGCTCCACCTGGCCATCGGCAAATTCAGCAACATCAAAGGCATCAGAGAGGGCGGAAAGCCGGAGAATCTCTTCGGCCATGGCCAGATCAGGGCTGATCAGGAGATCAATATCCAGGGCCTCTTCAGCCCCCCCCGCCTTTGTCTGGCTGTAAAAATCCTCATTTCTCACCCGGGCGATGCGGCTCTGGACATCATACTGCTTGGAGAGAATGCAGGAGATGAGGTTGACCTCATCGGAGTCGGTGACCGCGATGAAGAGATCGGTGCGCTCAATACCGCCTTCCTCAAGCACCCGCATGGAGGCGCCACTGCCGTGGACAGGGAGGATATTGAGATCCCGCTCAAGACGACGCAGTTTCGCCTCGTCCTGATCCACCAGGACAACCTCCTGGCCCTCCACAGACAATTTTTCACAGAGATGGCGTCCCACCTCGCCTGCTCCCACAATCATTATTCTCATTGGCTTATCCGTTGACACTCCACCTGATCACCGCCCATTTCACCGGTTGCCGACGGGTCAGGGTGACGCTGCCATCCCGGTTGGCGGTGAGCCGTTCATCCACATAATGACCCAGCCGGGATCTCTCCTCGCCACTCAAGTCATCCACCATCCAGCCACAGCCCGCCAGGGCCTCTTGCCGGTCAGCATAGCGGCGCTGCCGGTCAAATTCGAGGTAATCAAGGGTGGGGGTGATTCCCATCTGCAGGAGGATATTCAGCGTAAAGATAAAATCAGGGCCTGGATCAAAGGGCCGACCCAGGGCCGCAAAGAGATCAGGATCAAAAGGCCCTGCTCCCACCCGGTCCACCACCATCACCTCCTGGTTGGCCCACTGCATCATCTTGGTGAGGGCAGCAGCCAGATCATCCACGGCCAGGGAGCGGGCGGCAAGAACCAGGTCATGGCGCTCCACCCCGCATTCCTGCCAATCATCGCTCCACGAGGCATGCACCGCCCTGATATTGTCGATATGGGCGGCCTCCATTTGTCCAGCGAGCTGGACCAGCATCTGCTTAGAAAAATCCAGGGCCGTCACCCGCCTCACCAGCCGGCTCAGGGGAATGGCCAGGGTGCCGGGCCCGCACCCCACATCCAGCACAGACCAGCTGGGCCGGGGCCGCATCATGGCGAGCAGCAGAGCACTGAAATCAGAGTCCTGGTTACGTTTGGCAAAGGAGGGCGCCCTTTTGTCCCACTCCTTGTGGTCCTTCTGTTTCCAGCTCTTTTTGCGGCGTTCCTGCTGCCAGAGGAGATTCCAGTCGATATCGGTGTATGAGGTCATGGTCCTGCCCCGGGGGTTTAGTCCCGTATCTTTGATTTCAGGTCAGGCATGGTTTCCGGCTTGCGGCTGTCCCAGATCTTGCTTTCCTTACCCGTGGCCGTGACATTTTCATAAACGCCGTTATCGCGGCGCACCAGCTTGGTAAAACCCAGGTTTTTCAGGTCGGCATTGGTCTTGGGGGTGGCGATATTCACCCGGGACATCAGACGCCGCACCGCACCGCCGCACAGAGGACAGCGGGTCAATTTATCGCTGGCCATGGGCTGCACCCACTCAAAACAGCGGCCGGCATCACACCCTTCGCCAAGGTGCTGGTAATCGTAGACAGGCATAGCTTATTTTTTGGTGAGGCGGTTAATCAGGATGGTAATTTTTTCACCCTCTTCATTCTGCATGGTGGTCTTGCTCACCGCAACCTTAAAATCCTTCTGGGCCAGCTCCAGAAATTTGGGCACGGATTTGCGGCGCACGTCATGAGCCAGATAGATCTCCCCGTCATCCTGCAGATACTCTTTGAAGAGGGCGAGCAGGGGGCCGAAAAAATCCTCCCGAAAAAGGATTTCCGCCCCGATAATCCGGTCAAACTTGGGCATGGCCGGGGGGTTGAGCCAGTCAATCATCCGGAAATCGACATCGGTAAGGCCGTTGGCCGCCGCACTCACCCGCTGGAAATCAAGGATGTGGGGCTCATAATCGCTCAAGGTCACTGCATAGCCGCGCGCCGCTGCCACCAGGCCCGGGGCGGCCATGCCCGCCCCCAGTTCCAGGAGCCTTGGTCTGCCCTGCACCGGCAGAGAGGCCACCACATGGGCCAGGACCATGGATGCCTCCCAGAGCTTGACCCAGAAGGGAAACTCCGAGACATTTTCAAAGGGATCCTTGCCGGCCAGCAGATGTTCAAGATCGGTGACCTGGAGGATATCAAGCTCCAGATCCTTGACCTTCAGGGGGCGGAAGCCCACCTTGAATTGTTTACCAAGGCGCTTAAGAACCTTCCGGGTGTTCTCTGGTAATTTTCGACTCTCCACAATAGTCCTCTAATGATAAAATGATAAAAGGGGCAACAACCACAGGCGGGCCGGTGGCCAGGCTCATCAGCTGGCACCTCAACCCGTCAAATTCAATATCCCAGGGCCAGAGCCGACAATACCAGAGCGGTGATAAAAAATCGATAATAGGCAAAGACCGCCAGGGAATGGGTCTGGACAAAACGCATGAGCAGGGCGATAAAGGCATAGCCGGTTATGGCTGAAGAGAGAAATCCTGCTCCATAAAAAAGATACTGGCCGCCCTCAAGGCCGGGCCCGGCAAAGAGCTTCATCACCTTATAAGAGCCGGCTCCGAAAATAATCGGCGCCGAAAGCAAAAAGGAGAAACGGGCCGCGGCAACCCGGTTTAGCCCCAGAAAGAGACCGGCGGTAATGGTGGCCCCACTGCGGGAAACCCCGGGGATCAGGGCCAGGGCCTGGGCGCAGCCGATAAGAATGATATCCCGGAAGGTCAGGGAGGAGAAGCTGCGCTGCCGCCGGCCTATCTTCTCTGCCCACCACAGCACCAGCCCGGCCGCACTCAGGGTAAAGGCAACCAGAAGCGGCGAACGCAGGGCGCTTTCCACATAGCCTTCCAAAAAGAGGCCGGCCACCACCGCCGGTATGGTGGCATAACAGATATAAATGGCCACCCGCCGCTCCTGCGGGCCGCGCCCCGGTCCATAGCTCCCGAAAAAGGCCAGCAAAAGGGCGGCAATATCCCGCCGGAAATAGGCCAGCAGGGCGGCCAGGGTGGCAAGGTGCAGAACCACATCAAAGGTGAGAGTCGCCCCCTCCACCCCGAAAAAATGACCGGCCAGAAGCAGGTGCCCGGAACTGGAGACCGGCAGAAACTCGGTGGCGCCCTGCAGAAAACCGAGAAATATTGCGTAGAGAATTTCCATAGAATTGCTTTACAAAACAAGGGGTACCAGGCCACCCCCTCTTACCTAAGAGCCCTTTGGGGAGATGCCTGCAGGGAGGGAAAAACGGCCGCCATTGTATCCTTCGGGTCCGGCGGTCACACATAAAAAAAGCGTATCCCTGCCCCAAGGACAGGGATACGCTTCCCTCAGGCAGACCTGAGCCTGCCTTACTACCTCTTCATGGACTAGAAGTCAATAATCAGCTTGTTGGACTCTTCATTCCAGCTCACCACCAGGTACCAGGTGATCATGATAGCCCCGATCAAAAACAGGGTGCCGGTGTAGCCCAGCGTCTCAGGTATATAGACATATTTACCGAGCTTACCCGTGCGCTCCAGGCTGATCTGGTCAGCGCCGAAATTGTTGAACCACTTGGTCATCAGAGAGTTGGCCAGGGCAAAGAACGGCACCACCAGGATGAGTTTCACCTGGCCCTCACCAACCCGCCAGAGGGTACCGGAACCACAGCCGCCGGCCAACATGGCGCCGAAACCGAAAATAATACCGCCGACAATGGAACCCCAGCCAAAGGTGCCGCGCACATAATGCGCCTCAGCAAGCACCGGATAGCCGTCAGCGCGCATGGGGACACCATACTTGAGAACAGCGGCGCCAATGGCCACCACAAAGATACTGAGGGCCACGGATTTTGCCAGGGTTGCATCACCGGTCATGTGCGGCTCACGAAAGCCCTGAACCATACACCAGCGGCCGCGCTGCATGACATAACCGAGACCAGCAGCGATCACCATCAAACCGCCGAGACTCTGCAGGTAGCCGGCACTCTTTCCGCCGGAAAAGAGCACACCGCCCAAGGCATCCGCATCCTCGATACCAGCAAATTTCATGGCGCCCATGACAAGGGCGGCAAAGCCGACAAAACCGAGGAAGGTCTTGACGGTCTGCGGGAAGTCAAAGGTCTTGGCCCCGCCGCTGCCCCAGGTGATATTGGACATTTCCCAATAGATATACTTAAGGCCGCAGACAACACCGATCACCAGGCCAAGCCACATGGTGAAACCATTGGCGGACAGATTACCAATGGCATTATACATGCCGCCGACATTGCACCCACCCGCCAGGGCGGCGCCGACACCCATCAAAATACCGGCGACGACCCCTTTAAGCAGCTCCAGCCGGGGTGGAATCCTGAAGGCGAATTCGCCGCCCAGACAGGCGGAGATAAAGGCGCCGCCAATAAAGCCGATGCCGATAATGGAACCGGAGCTTGCCAGCCAGCCGGCCGGGGCCTCCAGGTAGAGCTCCAGAAATCCGGATTCAACGCCCACCATAGTGGCAAAACCATGGATCATCCAGTCACCCCAGTTGCGAAGTGCGCCCACCGCACCCCAGGGCCGCCACCAGGCCATGATCAGCACACTCAACAGACCAACCACAAGACCTGTTATCATCGGATTCCATTCGTCCTTACAGAGACGCTTATACAGCTCGTTCACCTTGCTGCCGATTATACTTCCTTCACTCATGATTTCTCCTCTCCCTCAGTATGGTGCCCACGGGCGCCACGGTTCTCTCCAAAACCTCAACATGACGCCTCAGGGCCTGCAGATGGTTGATCTTCCATTTTGTTGCGGCAAAAAAAGAGACGGGCAGCGGTGATCGCAGCCCCTTCCCTGGCTTTTTGGCCAAACCTGTTAAAGCAGATCCTTGCACAGATCAGGTAATCATACCTAATCTGTCGAAAAAACGTTTAGTTACCCAAATAGCCTCCGGCAAAGGCCTTAAAAATCAGAGCATTACCCATGGCCCTTTGATTTGTCAACAATGATGTGCGGGCCAGGTTATTTTTTCCCGGGCGCGTCCTGCGACCAAAACACCATAACCATCCAATATAAAACATTTTTTACATAAAGGAAGTGGCGCCTGCCCGGGCAGATTCCTCATCTTTGCCGCTCTCCTTCTCTTGCTTGCCCTTGGTAATGAACAGCTATTCATTACCCCTTGACACCCCCCCCCTTTCCTGTTAGAAAAATAAATTCGTAATCTGCTATATCCTGTGCCCCCCGGCACATGAGAGGTTAAAGCGGCCTCTGCCGTATCTGTTTAATCACCTAATTTTTCTTGACGGAGGATCCCATGAGTGATCATTTAACAGCGCCTGACGGTCTTGAAGTAGCCCGTACCCTGGATGCCAAAGGATTGAGCTGCCCCATGCCATTGCTGCGCACCAAAAAAGAGATCGACAAGATCAATACCGGCGACATCCTGGAAATCCTTGGTACGGATCCAGGTTCTCGCAACGACCTTCCCGGTTGGTGCTCGCGGGCCGGCCATGAATACCTCGGAGAGAAAGAAGATTCCGGGTTCATTCGTTTCTACCTGAGAAAAAAATAAGCCCCACCGAGAATCTGTGTTAACGGCATATTCACCCCTGAATATGCCTTTTTTTTCTTTTTTATCTGGAGGATAAAATGGCAAAGAGTATTGGTATTTTTGTTACGTCCCCACAGCACATGCGTCATGTCCTGGGAGTCACCGAAGCCGCTGTTGCTAAGGGTGCCAAGGTTAAGGTTTTCTTTACCTGGTTTGCAACGCATCTGACCAAATGCAAAGAATTCCCCAATCTTTGTGCCATGGAAGGAGTTGATGTTTCCATCTGCGTGGACAGCTACAAAAAAGCTGGCTACGATATAGAAGACATCCCAGCCGGTCTTGACAGCACCAAAATGGCCACCCAGGCCCAGCATGGCGCTATCATTGAAGACTATGACTGCTACCTGACCTTATAAGGAGAGAACCCAATGTCTAAAGTATTTTTCTTAATGCCCAGCAGGGAATACGTTCTTGACGGTATTCGTTCCGCCCTTGGTCTTGCCGTAGAAAACATGTATGCCTATGGCTGTGTAATGTACAATGACCTCAATGACCTTGCTGTAAACGAGAAGGACATGAAAGAGTATCATATGGAAAATGTGGAATGGCTCCGCGACATGGAAGGCGACTGCTATACCCTGCCTGAATCGAATGCTGCAAATTATGGCCTGACCCAGACCACCCTGGAAGAACTTGGCCAGAAGATGCGGGAGATGGAATACATCATCCCCTACGGCATCATGAGAGCTGACAAAAGCTAAGACCTATTAACCTTATTACGGAGTTATCAAGATGAAAATCTTACACGTTATGCGGTCCGCTGAGATCAATGATGATGTCACGAAGCTCAAAGAGATCGTTTCCGCTGATCGCGAAAATGTAGAGTTCAACCTCGATGTTGCTGCTCCTGACTATGGAAAGCTTGTCGAGATGGTCTGGGAAGCTGACCAGACCATCTGCTGGTGGTAATCCGCTCCGCCGCGCAGATATTTTTCCCAAAAGGGGGCTGAGCCAGAGGCGCTGCCCCCCCTTTTTTTCTCCGCCATTCCCGCTCCTTTCCTTTGCCCCTTCTGTTTTTTTTATCCCTCTAGATCATCAGACAAGCGCTTTTCCACCAGAGCCGCCATCATGCTCATTATTCGCTGGGCTGAGCCCGGCCGCCGCCTCAACAACTGCCCTTTTATTCCTTGTTGATTGCATTTTGGCGTGGCGCGGACGGTGGAGGGCATCAGAAAAGCGGCAAAAAATCCCCAGCCGGTTATTCTCCCCTTTTCAAGTGAGCGCCATTGCCACTTCTTCATTCTCTGTTTATAAAGAACTCTTAAGATCCACGTCATCAACGAGAAGAGGTGTCACCCTTCTCTGCCACCATTTGAGGAATAGCCATGTCTCCATCGTACACCTATGCCAAACTCGACCAGGAAGGCGTCTCCGGCCATATCTTTCACCCCACCTCCGTGCCCTCTTCTTCTCCTCCGGCAGGGGCCGAAGATATCCATATCAAAGTGGGGGAAGGCGCCGAAATCCATCTGCGCATTTTCCCTTCTGGAAAGAGCGAGGCGCCCTGCCTCCTTTTCTTCCATGGCAATGGTGAGGTTGTTGCTGACTATGACGAGGCGGGCGCCACCCATAACAAAAATGAGATCACCTTTATTGCCGCCGAATACCGGGGCTATGGCCTCTCAACCGGAACGCCCACCGCAGGCAACATGATGGCTGACTGTCATGCCGTTCTGGAGGCGGTCTGCTCCTGGCGCCAGAGCAAGGGATATAAGGGCAGGCTTCTGGTCATGGGCAGGTCTCTGGGCTGCGCCCCGGCCATAGAGCTGGCCTGGGCCCATCCGGACCTTATCGATGCCCTGCTTATCGACAGCGGTTTCGCCCTTACCCTGCCCCTTCTGCAGACCCTGGGCGTTGACGTGGATGGCTTGGGGCTCACTGAGGAAGATGGTTTTCACAACCTGGACAAGATCAAGTCGATCTCCATGCCCACCTACATAATCCACGGTCAAAACGATGAGGTCATTACCCTGACCAATGCCACGGAACTTATCGCGGAATCGATCGCCCAGCAGAAGGAGTTCCAGACCGTTCCCGGCGCCGGCCATAACACGATTATGGACGTGGCGGGCCCTCTCTATTATGAGGTAATGGGTAGATTCATCAAGACGATCGGTAAGGGGAGAAAGAAAAAAAGGGGGGTGCGGTAATCTTGCTGCCCGCCGGAAGAGCTCAGGGGCGAGGTTTGAAAAAATTATTGGCAAACATGACCAGAAACTCTTCGCTTTGCAGCAGATAGGCCTGCTCGGCCAGCGCCGTCAGTTCCTTCTTTATGGCACCCAAGGGGGGCAGCGGCGGCAGGGGGGGGAGATGGAACTCAACGTTTTTGGGGAGGTCAATCTGCAATTTTCGACCAATAGCCTCGGCCACTCCGCTCTCGCGTCCCGCCTCCATGTTGCCGGCCACCGGGGGTGCCCCCAGGGAGCGGAGAAAGGTCATCATGGCCGGCACATCATGCTTTTTCTCAAAGAGTTCAATTTCGTCCTTCAGATCGGCATGGATGGTTTTCAGCTCTTCATATTTTTGGCGGTAGCTTGCCACATGGAGAGAGAGGCGGTCATAGCAGTCGAGCAGTAAATTCTGAAAGCGTCCCTTGCGGGTCAGGCCCCGCATGCGCACGCTTTCAAAAACCCGCGCTCTGATTGTTTTTGATTCCGTGAGATAGGGGTCATAGAAAAGTTTCTTTTCCAGATGACAGAGCTGCAGAAAGGCGTCAATAAGCTCCTCCTCTTGCAGAAGGATATAGATGCGAATGAGGTCGAAGCTGATCCTCTTTTCAAGGATAAAGGAGTATTGGCGGATCTTGTCCCTATATTCCAGGGAATCCTCTTCAATGAACTTCCGAAAGCCAAAAAAGTTATCGGCCATTTCACTCTTGATCTCAATGGCCAGATAGTCTTCAAAATCATCCACGCCCATAATGTTTTCCCTGAGAAACGTGCCGGGGTCTCGCCCCGCATCCTAATCTTTGCATCTTTCTTTTTCATAAAAGTATAGCAAAAGAAAGCAGTGGAAAAAAGTCTATTTTCAGAGGGGCTGAAAGAGCTGAAGAGATAAAAAGATCAGGCCTTGATCTGCTCTTCAGCCAGCATGGTGTCGATAAAGCGCAGCACAAAATCGCGCTGGGCCGGGGTGGCATAGGCGATACAGGAGCAGTGCAGATTACTCTGGCTGCGGAGAAGCAATTCTACCATGAGCTTGTCTTTAGCCAGTTCCACGGCAAAGAAGAAGGGGCCGCAGGCATCATGGCCCTGCTGGGCCTCGGCCCGGAGATCTTCCGGAAGCTGGAGCCAGAACATGCCCACCATGGCCGCCTGACTCAGGCTCTTTTTCAAGTAGGAGTCCAGCTTGTCATGCTCCTGCCCACTCAATTCATCTATTATAAATTGTCGCATCAGGCTCCACCCTTATTGGGAAGGCGGCCGCCCCTCTGTGGGCGGCCCTTGTTAACATACTTTACGAATCAAGATCCCGCACCGTCCGACCCTCTTTAAGATCCCGCCCTTCCAGATAGCGGATAATGGACTCGGCAGCCTCCTTGGCCTGATAAACGGCCTTGGCAACGGTCTGGGGCCCGAGTACCGCATCCCCGGCGGCAAAGACCCAATCGACATTGGTCTGAAAGGTGGTCTTGTCTATAATATAGGTGCCCCACCTGGTCAATTCAAAGTCCTGACCCGTGTCGATCTCATGATTGACATTCTGACTGATGGCAGGAATGACGCAATCAGCGGCAATCACAAAATTGGAGCCGGCCTGTTCCACGGGTCTTCTTCTGCCGGAATCATCAGGGGGACCGAGTTCCATCTTTATGCATTCAATACCGGTCATCCTGCCCTCTTCGCCCACAATCTTGACCGGGGCGGCCAGAAATTCAATCTTCACCCCTTCCTGCTGCAGATGATGAATCTCTTCACTGGAGGCGGGCATCTCCTCGATGGTCCGGCGGTAGAGGATAAAGACATTCTCTGAACCTTCACGGAGGGCGACCCGGGCGCAATCAATGGCCACATTACCGCCGCCCACCACCACCACGTTCTGTCCTACATCCACCTTGTTGCCGGAAAGAACTTCCCTGAGATAATCAATGCCGTGGAGGACCCCTGCCATCTCTTCGCCTTCCACGCCCAGTTTACGGCTGGTATGGGCGCCGACCCCGACAAATACGGCGTCAAAACCATGTTCTGTCTGCAGTTGCTGGAGGGTAATGTCCCTGCCGATCACCACATCATGGATAATCTGCACGCCGCAATCCTTCAGGGCGGCAAATTCGGCATTGAGAATATGACGGGGCAACCGAAAGGGGGGAATACCCACCTTGAGCATGCCGCCGATGACCGGCAGAGATTCATAGATGGTGCATTCATATCCCGCATGGGCCAGATGATAGGCGGCAGTCATGCCGGAGGGACCCGAGCCGACAATGGCCACTTTTTTACCCTTGGGCAGGGCACAGGCCACATTAATTTTCTTCTGGTGGTGCACCATCCAGTCAGACATGAAGCGCTCAATGAGGCCGATGGCCACCGGTTTTCCTTTTTTGGCACGGACGCAGGAGCCCTCACACTGGTTCTCATGGGGACATACCCGCGAGCAGATGGCCGGCAAGGAAGAGGTCTCACGCACCTTCCAGTACGCCTCCTCGAATTTACCTTCCCCGACCAGGGCAATAAAAGCGGGTATATCATTGTTGATGGGGCACCCCTGCCGGCATCCCGGCTTCTTGCACTGCAGACAGCGCTGGGCCTCTATCCTGACACTCTCTTCCGTAAAACCCAGGGCTACCTCGTCATAATTATCCGTTCGGATTTCAGGAGAAAGCTCCGCACATGTCTGTCGATCTATGGCCATTCTCTCTTTGGCGTTCATTGTGGCTCCTTCTTATTCATTTAATAGGTGAAACATTAAAACGTGAAGACATACAACGTAGTCATTCTTAACCTACTTATCCCCAAAAATCACCATGGGGAAACTACCTAAAAAGATCTTTTCAGACAGAGGGCGGCCCTAACCTGGCTTTTAAACGGCGTGTTTCTTGACAAGGGGCCATTTATCAACTAATTGATTGTTTCATCATTAATATTAACGAGATATCACAGTCCGCTCTCTCAAAGGAGCCGTCCTCATAGCCCCCTCATTTACTTTATGAAAGTTGAATTTATAAATCCTTTTTTACGTGCCGCCAAAAATGTCCTGGAGACCATGTGCCAGACCCAGGTCATCCCCAAGAAGGCCTTCCTCAAAGAAGACAAACATACTTTTGGGGAGGTTACCGGTATCATCGGCATGGCAAGTGCTGAGGTGTCTGGCTGCATGATCCTCAGCTTTTCTGAGAAATGTATTATCAATATTGTGGCCAGCATGCTCATGGAAGATGCCAAGGAGCGTATTGATGATGAAATCATTGATGCGGTAGGCGAGCTGACCAACATGATATGCGGCGGCGCCAAGGCGACCCTGGGCCAGATGAATCATAAATTTGATCTGGCAACCCCCACCATGATTACCGGCAAGGGCGTGGAGATTTCAACCCTCTCAGAATCTCCAACCATTGTTATCCCCTTTGACACCAAATATGGCGGCTTTGTCATCGAGGCCAATCTGGCAGACAAGAAGAACTAGTGTCGTGTCAACCGTAACCTGGCACGTTAACAAAGCCCTTCGACAAGCTCAGGGAACGAGCAAGTCAAACTCCGTGCCCTGAGCTTGTCGAAGGGTATTACCAACATTTTACGGGTGACAAGACACTAGTATGTTAAAATCCTTACCGGCTGTTTCAGGATGGGCAGTTGCGGAGGGACAACGGTGGAACCAGGATGAGAGTGGGCGATTATGATACTGAGGCATATATGATTATGAAGAGGATTCCTTTCATTTTGCTGCTTTTGATCCTCAGTGCCACCACGAGCTGTGCGAGGTGGGGAGGGGGGCTGGAAAGTTTCAGCAGGGAAAATATAGATATTGGTTTTGTCAAAACCATCGCCGTGCTGCCCCTGGAAAACAACAGTAAGGATGAATATGCCCCGGAACGGGTCCGTAATGTCATCATGACGCAACTTCTGAGCCGGGGAGTTTTTGATGTGGTGGACAAGGGGGTGGTGGACAGCCTTCTCCATGAGGAAGCCATAGATCCGGGTAAACCTCTGGATCGGCAGACCTTGCAGCGCTTGGGTCAGCGCCTTAATATCCAGGCGGTTATGCTGGGGACCATCGATCTTGCCGATGAGGGCCGGAAAGGGTCGGTGGTCTATCCTGAGCTGTCAGTGACCCTGCGTCTGCTGGAAGTGGAGAGCGGTCTGGTGATCTGGCAGGCCAGTGGCAACGAAAGTGGTGATTCGGTCTGGCGGCGTCTTTTTGGTCTGCCCTCGGTGGGATCCTTTGAGCTCACCCTGACCCTGATTGATAAAATGTTGGCCACTATTCCACGCTGAGGTCGTCCATAAAAAGAATGGCTCGCCATAAAATCCTCATACTGCTTCTCCTGCTGGGGACCGGTCTGTTCCCACAGCTCGGGTTCAGCCAGAGCGGCCGGATTGCTGTTCTGCCCATGGAAGATCTGAGCCAGGGGGCTAACGGTCTGAACCTTGCCCTTACCAGTCAGGTCCGAGACGGTATGAGGGATCGCGGTTTCACCATGGTGTCCCGGGAGGAGATCATCGCCTTTATGGTGAAGAACAGGGTGCGGTGGTTGGGGTATCTCGGTTCCTCCTATGTCCGCCGGCTCCATGATGAGCTGGATGTGGAATATCTGGTTCTGGGGGTTGTTACCCAGCGGCGGGACAAGAGACCCTTCGCCCTTGGCCTCACCTTGCAAGTAATCCGCACCAAAGATGCCCGGCTGCTCTGGGCGCACAATGTGGAATTGTGCGGTGCCGATGAAATCGGTCTGCTGGGCTTGGCACAACTCCGGGACATGGCGGAACTGGAGGCGCAGGTGGTGGAGCAGGCGTTGCGCACCATCCCTGATGATTTTCAGGAATATGGCCGGCCCCTTGCTGTCCGCGATGCCCTGGAATCTGTTGTCCTGGGCCCGGAAATCGTCAAGCCCGGTGATATGATTCATTGTCGCCTTAAGTTAGGTGGCCTGCCGGCCGAGCTTTTTAAGGCATCGGTTTCCATCTTTGTTGACGAGAGAATTATTGAAGCCGGGTACCAGAAGGATGAAAAGAGCTTCGTAGCCTCTTGGCCAGCGGCGGCCAGAAATGAGAGCTACCCGGTCACCGTGGCTGTTTCCAGTCCCGAAGCCGGCGAGCAGCAGGAGGTGCTGGTGGGCAGCTATGTTGTTGATGGCCAGGCGCCCACGCTCAAATTGGTACTCAAGGGCCAGGAGCTTAACGGTATTACGGTCCTGCAGAAAAGAGTGACCATCATGCCGCGCCTGAAAAAGCCGGAGCCCATCAGCCGCTGGCTGATCACCGTGCGCGACGACAAGGGTGCCGAAGTCATGTCCGATGATGGCCGGCATACCTTGCCCGCCCGCTTTTCCTGGTGGGGCCAGGCCAAAAACGGGGCATTGGTGGCGGATGGGTTTTACAATATTGGTTTCACGGTATGGGATCGGGCCGGTAATAGTGCCTCAACTGAGGAAAGCATTCAGGTAATCCGCCAGGAACCCCAAATGACCTTGGTTATGAAGGAGGTGGGGAAAAGCCTCGCCCTGGATCTTGAATATAAAGGTGATATCCCCCTGGCCTATTGGCGTCTGCAAATTCACAATGAAAGGGGCGATCTTCTTTCAGAGAGCAGTGGGACGGAAGAATCACGCCGCCTTATGCTGCCCCTGGCCATGGTGGCCGGTCAAGATATAAGCTACCAGCTCTCTGTCCAGGATATGTTGGGCAACCGGCTGCAGCGCCATGTTGCTGCTCTGGTTCCTGTAAAGGAGAAAGAAACAGAGGCTGAGGCCGGATTATTGACGGGTGGCGAGGATAAAAAGACAGCATTGCAAGAGATATGGACCCAAGATTTTTGACCCTGATGGGCATGGTATTCCTGTGTCTCCATCTCCTCGCCGGTTGCAGCGGCACCAGACCCGCTTTGCAGGAGTTTAAGGTTGCCCCGCCGGTCCAGGCCTGCCGGGTGGGGGTGTTGCCCTTTGTCAACAGAAGCGGTTATGACCAGGGGGAGAGGATCCTCTACCGGATCCTTCTGGCCGAGCTGGTGCCTCAGCGGCCGTGGCATCTAGCCCTGGAGGGGGATGTCCGGCTTATTTACCGGGAATTGCGGCTCCGGCCCTGGATCAGGCCCAGCCCGGAGCAGATGCGGATTATCGCTTCACGTCTGGGGGCCGATATCCTGGTGGGAGGAGAAATCCTGGAAATGGAGGAGGAGGTGCAGGGGGAGTGGGTTAATCCCCGCTTGAAAATGCAGCTGCACGTCTATAGTGGCAAGGACGGCACTTTGCTGTGGACCACATACCATGGTAAGCAGGGTACGGATTATCGTAAAATAATGCATTTCGGTCTGAGCAACAGCGTCAGCCAGCTTGGCAAAAAGATGATGAAGGAAATTTTAATATTATGGGAAGAAAAAGGATTATTGGTATGTTCGGATTGAGGCAGTTGCTCCTCTGCATCCTTGTTTTGGTGGGCGGGACCACTCATGAGGCCAGGGCCTGGTTTTGGGAAGAGGCGCCGCTGCTGACCATCGCTGGGGAGCAGTTTGCCGCCCAGGATTACCGGGATTGGTGGCAGAACTGGCAGGAAGAAAATATGTCCCTGCCGGCGTCTCCTGATTCCTTTATTGACTGGCATCTCCTGGCCCAGGAAGGGCTTCGCATGCAGCTGGACACAGAGCCTGGCTTTCAGCGCAAGGTGG
>JAVLBA010000041.1:0-23343 GCA_031581485.1 Desulfurivibrionaceae bacterium
CTTCGTGTCTTTGTGGTTCGTAAGCAATAACGAAATTCTACACGTACATTTAAGTTTTACGGAGTACTAGAGGCCTTGCGGCTACTCCACCACCAAGACAGCGCAATGTTTGGCATGGTGGAGGATCTTGCTGGAGGTGGAGCCCAGGATAAACTCGGCGTTATGGCTGAGACCGCGGCGGCCCACCGCCACAATGCAGCAGCGCAGCTTGTCCTGCTCCTCCAGAATGGCATCGGCGATGGAGGTGCATTGGCGGACAATAAGGCGGCTCTCAATCTGCTCTGGGGTGAGACCGGCACTCAGGAGAATATCTCTGTACTCAGCAAGCCTTTGCTCCACGAGATCGCTTTTGTCGGCCAGCCATTTCTTCCTCTGGCTCACCGTGGCAAAATAATCCTCAGAGGGTTCGGCAATGATGGAGAGCAGGGTGATGAAGACGTCCCGGTAGTCGCCAAAAAAATCGGCGAGATAGAGAACCGCCCTTCTGGAGTTTTCCGATTCATCCACTGCCGCCAGCAGGTGGCGTTCCATGTCCCGGCGGCCGGGACCGCTGAAGTTGTGCGCACTCATGATTTCCTCCCCGTAAGAGTTGCCACATCGGCCTGGGCTGTGGCCAGGTCGGCAAGCATCTGCTCTGTGTTTTCATAAAATATCTGGGCCCCTTGGGAAAAATGGAGAAGAACCCTGTTGAGGGATTCCGGGATATAGGGGAAGATCTTAGCCAGGTTTGCCACCCGGTTTTTGTAGGAGATGTTGAGGTCCTCGCCCCACAGGCGGTCGAAAAGGGGGCGTTGCTCATGATAGAGATCATGCACCAGGATGTCGCCGCGGCCCACCAGGAAGATGAGGATATTGCCCAGGCCGTGGAGATCAAAGCCGAACATGGACTCGCCGTGCATGTAGTTGTAGTCGAAGTCGATCCAGCGATAGATCCGGCGCTTACGGTCCCAGATGATATGGTCGCGCCGGATGTCGCCATGCTTTTCGCCATGGTCGTGGAGAAATTTGATGGCGCCAACCAGTGTGCAATAATGATCCAGCAGATCTGGAAAATGATTGTGGAAATAATCATGGTGGTCGCGGCCCTGTTGGTCAAGACGCTGGTCAAGGGTATGGCCGTAGATGAAGTCGAGGATGCGGATGTTATTGCCGGCGCTATCTAATGTCCAGGTGCCGTGCATGAACTGGTCGTGCTCTGCCACCAGATCCAGGATGCGCGCCTCTTTTTGAGGACTGCGGAAGCATTTAATGACAATGTCGCCGATCTTGGTGTCAAACTTTTCGTGGAAGACGAGCTTGATGATTTTGGTGGTGCCGGTTCGCAGGTCAATGGCCCGCCGCACCCAGTACTTGGGCTGTTCATCAATGCCGAAGCGGCCCTCCTTTTCATAGCGCTTTACCCATAACGCCGTATCCCCCAGCAGGACCACATCATTATATTCCACCCGGAAGAAGTCGCTGGTATCGGTAATGATCTTGAACTTCCCGGGCACCCGCTCAGCACCGCCATAAGCAGCGATGAGGTCAATGATGTCGTTTCTGGAAAAGCTGCTGTCCTTTGCCACGGCTCCCTCCTGTGCTACCTGCCATGGTAGCATTTTCAGGGGGCATAAATGTACTGATTTTTTTCTGACAGGCCTTTCTTTTTAGAGGCGCATCAGAAGATGGAAGGGGTGCAGATCAAGAGCTGCGGGGAGAAGGAGATAATGATTGGGGTGGCAGGGAGATAATAATCATGGCTGTCGGTCACGCAGCCATTGTTCGATTTCAGAGGAGGTGGGCAGCCGGCCCTGGCAGAGGAGCTCACCGTTGATCTTCAAAGCCGGCGGGGTCATCACCCCGTGGCGCCAGATCTCATCAAGATCAAAGATCTTTTCAATATCAGCCACCAGGTTCAGGCGCTGCAGGATGTCAAACATCATGGCAGCCAGCCGGTCGCAGGTGACGCAGCCGCTGGCGAAGATGCGGATCTCAAGGGCTTCGCTGGTCAGGGGTTTGCCGGCTACGCGGCGCTCATACTCTTGGCGCAGGGCCTGGCGGTAGTTGGCGTGCGCTGTGGCCGGCACATAGTTGAGCCGGGTAATGGTGGTAAAGAGAAATTCCTCCGCCTCTGCAGGGCTGAGCTTGTCCGCCATGGCCTTTTGCAGGGCCTGGTCCAGGCCGATCAGGCCCACTGAGGTCGGGCCTATCTTGAGAAGTCGTGGTGGGGGGGTATCATCCATAATATTCACCTCAAAAAACGAGCCACAGCGGCATATATGCCCCTGTCTCTTTGTCTTTTTCTGTATTGATTTGTAATGATGGCTGAAACATTCGTAACTGGGTTGCTCCGGGCCTGCGCATCAGCGACACGGTTATCCTCTGTCATGGGGATGGTTTCGCCTTGTTCAGGGATCTGGGCGGCCTGTGCTGTACCTTTTCAGTGGCAAAGAGGCCCTTGGCCCCGGCAAGCCGGGGAATCTCGCCCTCAGCAAAGAGGTGGATGACGCCGAACTGGCCATCAAAGCCGGGCTGCCTGATCACCTTTCTTTGCCGCATCCTTTTGATGGCCTCGCCGAGCAGGGTGGAGTCCCTGCTGATCTCCGCCACGGGAATATCGCGCAGCAGGCTGAATTCCGAGCCGAATTTGCTGATGAGTCGGGCGTACTGTTTTAAAACCGCCTTGCTGCCCGGGCCAACCCCCAAGAGTTCGGAGAGGATTTCCGGCAGGGGAATGAGGCTTTCAAAGGCAGGGGCCTGCTTAAGATAGTGGGGGGTGGAGCGGTCGGCCAGCTCCAGGATCCGGTGACTGACCCCGATGGTGAGTGGTTTGCCGCAGACCGGGCAGATATTGTTATGTTCCCGGCTGGTGATGGGATCAAAACAGATGCCGCATTTGCGGTGGCCGTCATGGTGATATTTCCCCTCTTCTGGATAAAACTCCACCGTGCCCAGGAAGCCCTGCTGCGGCTCTTCCAGGGCCCGCCGCAGGGCAGCAAAGGAAAGCTCACAGTCAAAAAGATTTACCTCGCGGCCCAGTTTGGCCGGGGAGTGGCAGTCGGAGTTTGAGATCAGGGTGAAACGGTCCAAGGCGGAAAGCAGGCGGTTCATGTCCGGGTCAGAGGAGAGGCCGGTTTCCAGGGCAAAGATGTGGGGGGTGAGATCGCCGAAACATTCTTCCACGGTGTCAAAACCCGATTTGGAACCAAAGAGGGAGAACCAGGGGGTCCAGATATGGGCCGGCACCAGAAAGCCGTGGGGGATCTCTTCAAGAACCATTTCCAGAAGATCGCGGCAGTCCAGCCCCAGAATGGGCCGGCCGTCGGAGTGGATATTGCCGATGGCAGCCAGCCTGGCGCTAAAGCGCCGGGCCGATTCAAAATCGGGACAGAAGATGATATTGTGGACCTTGCGCACCTTGCCGTGTCGTTTGTAGATCGAGCTGATTTCCGCGGTCAAGGCAAAGCGGACGGTAAGGGGGGCTGGGGTGGTGGCCGCCAGGGCCTGCGGCACCATGGGGTTTTTGAGACGGAAAAGCCCCGGTTCGGCCGGCACAAGCTGCTCTTTGAGTTCAGCAAACCAGCCAGGATGGGTGAAATCGCCGGTGCCCAGGAGGTGGATCCCTTTGATCTGGGCCCAGGCCGCCAGGCCGGACAGATGAGAATTTTTGCTGGTGGCCCTGGAATAGGGGGAATGGATGTGGAGATCGGCGAGAAAATGCACGGCGAATCGTTTCCTTTTTGACATTTAGAAGGGGCGTCAGTATGGTGCATCTTAAAGGAAAAAGAGTAAAAAAGGTAGTCTCTTTGCTCCTCAATTTATATCCTGATTCAGGGCCCGGTAGGCAGGGGAGGGGGTTTGCTAAGAGGTGGTTTTTTTCTTTCTTGTCCTGAATCTCGGCCCCTGGATTCTGCTTTGAAATAATCGCATGGTTGCCAGCCGAGAAACAAACTGGCGATATGGCGTAAAAAAAAGAAGGTGTTGGTATGACAGATGCGGTTGAAGCGGTTGATGTGTTGATCATGGGAGCGGGGCCCGCCGGCCTGCAGGCGGCGGTGCATGCCGTACGTAAAAAGGCCTCGGTGGTTGTCATCGGCAGGCCGGAGCGCAGTGCTCTCTACCGGGCCCATGTGGAAAATTATCTCTGCGTCAGCGGCGTTACCGAGGGCCATGTGCTCATGGAGGTCGCTATTGCCCAGGCCACCAGCTTCGGGGCCCGCCTGATCGAGGAAGATGTCCTGCATGTGGAGTCCGGGGAGGGCGGTTTTCTGGTGCATTCCGAGGGCAAGAGTTTCCTGGCCGCTGCTGTCATTATCGCCATCGGCACTGCCAAGAAAAAACTGCGGGTGCCCGGTGAAAAGGAACTGGCCGGTAAGGGGGTCAGCTACTGCGTGGATTGCGACTGCAATTTCTACCGCAACGCCAAGGTCGCTGTGGTGGGCAACGAGAGTGCCGCTGTTGACGGGGCCATCACCCTGACCAAGTACGCCGCCGAGGTCACCCTTATCTGCAAGGAACTTGAGGTCTCCGCGGACATGCGTCAGCGCCTCTCCGCCAGCTCGGTGACGGTTGTGCATGATACCTGGGTCAAGGAGATCGTCGGGGACAAGGCCGTCACCGGCGTGGTTCTTGAGGATGACACCTCTCTGGCCCTGGATGGCATTTTTGTTGAACTGGGCTCCAAAGGCCCCATGGAACTGGCCACAGCCATCGGCGTTGATCTTGATATGGAGACCTTCAGCTACATCGCCACCAATAAGAAGATGGAGACCAATATCCCCGGGGTATACGCTGCAGGTGATATCGCCGGCCAACCCTTCCAGATGGCCAAGGCGGTGGGTGAAGGATGTGTGGCCGGCTGGGAAGCGGCCAATTATGTCAAGAAGCTGAAGCGGCAAGAGGAGCAATAGCCTCTCCATGCCTGCGGCAACACCCCCTTGGCGGGCCAGGGATGAAGCCTTCATGGCCGTGGCCCTGGAAGAGGCCAGGCAATCGGCCCGATGCGGCGAGGTGCCCATCGGAGCCGTGCTGGTGGCAGCAGATGGGGAAATTCTGGCTCGGGCCGGCAACAGCCCCATTTCCCGTCATGATCCCACGGCCCATGCCGAGATTCTGGCTCTGCGGGCCGCCGCCCACAAGGTGGGGAATTACCGGCTCCCCGGCACCACCCTCTATGTCACCCTGGAGCCCTGCGTCATGTGTGCCGGGGCCCTGGTCCAGGCCCGGGTAACCCGTCTGGTGTACGGGGCAGAGGACCCCAAGGCCGGTGGCATGGTCTCCTGCTATCGGGTGGGTCTTGATGCGCTGCTTAACCACACCCTGCAGGTGGAAGGTGGTGTGCTGGCGGCAGAGGCCGCCCTTGTCTTGAAGGATTTTTTCCGGGCCCGGCGCCTGAAAGCCTGAGCAAGGCTTTTTGGGGCATGATGTTGCAAAGGGAGCCACTCCTTCTTCATAAAAGAGAGGGGCTGAAAAAAACTCTTTCAAAAGCCGCCATAACCGGGTAGTGTGTTGACCTCGATTCGGGACGGCTTTTGGTCGTCTCAACCGATGCGGAGAGGTGTCCGAGAGGCCGAAGGAGCACGCCTGGAAAGTGTGTATAGTGCAAGCTATCGAGGGTTCGAATCCCTCCCTCTCCGCCATAATTGACCCAAATTTTGCCTGGTTGTTGTTTGAGACCGGCAAGATGCCATATTTTGATAGCCGGGTCCTGTGCAACGAAGGCGCGCGAACCCCGTCAGATCCGGAAGGAAGCAGCGGTAGCGCTTCCCTTTGTGTGCTGCAGGGGTGCCTGGCTATCTTTTTTTTGGCTAAAATCTTTCTATCGAGACGTGTCCGCTCAGGGGGTGTCCTCTTTGGTATGGGTTTTGGTCTTGGCCCGTCATCTGACTCCTGACTGCTCAATCCTTACAAAAAATGTCCTACCTCGTCCTTGCCAGAAAATGGCGCCCCCAAAACTTCCATGACGTAGTCGGTCAACAGCCGGTGGTGCGGACCTTGCAGAATGCCATCCGCAGAGAGCGGGTGGCCCATGCCATGCTTTTTTCCGGGGTGCGGGGGGTGGGCAAGACCACTCTGGCCAGGATCATGGCCAAGGCCCTTAACTGCCAATCTGCAGATTCTGATGTGCCCTGCAACACCTGCAGTTCCTGCCTGGAGATCACGGCCGGGAACGCGGTTGATCTTAAAGAAATAGACGGCGCTTCCAATCGCGGTATCCAGGAGATCCGCGAACTCAAGGAAAATATCCGTTTTTATCCCACCAGCGGCCGTTTCAAGATCGTCATTATCGACGAGGTGCACATGCTCACCGCTGAGGCCTTCAATGCCCTGTTGAAGACCCTGGAAGAGCCCCCAGAACATGTCTATTTCATCTTCGCCACCACCGAACTCCACAAGGTGCCCATTACCATTCTTTCCAGGTGTCAGCGCTATGAGTTGCAGAGGGTTGGTTTTAAGAGTCTGAGTGCTTTTTTTGCGCAAATCGCCAAATCAGAAGGGGTGGCGATTTCCACGACCGCTCTGGAGATGATCGTGGCCGAGGCTGACGGCAGTGTGCGCGACGGTCTCAGTCTTCTTGATCAGATCTTCTCTTTTGCTGAAGAGGACGAGTCTGGCGCCGTGGTGGTGAAAGACCAGGATGTGGTGCAGGTGCTGGGCCTTGTTGATCGGCAGGTTTTTGTGACCCTGGCCCGGGCGGTCATGGCCGGGGAGCTCGGCCGCTGTCTTGAAATTCTTGAAGCGACCTATCTGCTGGGCGTGGACCTGAAGAGGTTCAGCGATGATCTTCTTGCTTTTTTCAGGGGGCTCATGGTCTGCAAGATAAGCCGGGAGCCCGGCCGCCTCCTTGATGTGGCGGCTCAGGAGCTGGAGGCCATGATGGAGCTGGCCGCTGCCTCCAGCCGGGAAGGGCTCTATCAGTTTTTTCAGGTCTTCATGCAGGGGGCGGAAGAGTTACGCCATGCCAGCCAGCCCCGCTTGACCCTGGAGATGACCTTTGTCAGGGCCAGCCAGGTGGGGCAGGTGATGCCGGCATCTGAACTTGCCCACCGTCTTGAGGATCTTATCGCTGCCAGTGGCGGCCTGACTCCTGTTGATCACGGCCCGGCGGCAGCGCAAAAAAAAACTGAAAATATCGAGCTTTCATTCCGGGGCAGCAATCAATCTGAGGGCAGCCAAGAGGTGAGGGCGGCCTGGCCCAAAGAGCCCCAGCCCGCGGTAGTACGTGAGCCCCAGCCCACCCTGCAGCCTGGTCTGCCGCCAGAGCCTGTCGGGAATAAAGGAGAGGAGGAGACTCCTCCGGTTGCGGATTTGCGGGCGGCAGACGCGGCCGACAAGGTGGTGGTTGAGCCGCATCAGCGCGACCTGGTCCGCGATTGGCAAAGTTTTATTCTCTATGTCAAGGAGCGCAAACCGTGGATGGCCCAGACCCTTCGTCTCTGTGATAATCCCTCTCTTGAGGGGGGTAAGATGCTCTTCCGCTTTGATAATCCTGCTGATTGCACCCTGTTGTCCCATCATGAAAACCTCAAGGCCCTTACCACCTATGCCCAGGATTTTTTCCAGTCTGAGCTCTGCCTGGAGATCTGTTCCGTGGCATCTGAGAAGGCCGAGGGAGAAGGTCCCACTCCTCGGGAAGAGCGCCGGGCCCTGACTGCCGACCCTCTTGTGGAGATGGTAACGGAGATTTTTGACGGCAAGGTGGTGGGAATACGCACGGGTCCCAAATTCAGGTAGGATGTAGTGGGTAAGAGCACATGCCGCTTTGCCGCCCAAGCCCGGTCTGCAGGGGCGGGAGTGTGGTGGTTGTCAGGTCCGTTCGTGAAAAAAACAGAATGACGCTGAAGATAAAGAAAGGTGCTTCAGCCCCAAAAAAGGAGTTTCAGTATGGATATGAACGCAATCATGGAACAGGCCAAGCAGTTTCAGCATAAGATGACTGAGATGCAGGAGCAGCTGGCCGATAGGACCGTAACCGCCTCTGTGGGCGGCGGCATGGTGACTGCTGTTGTTAACGGCAGGCATGAGGTGGTCTCCATCGTTATTGACAAAGAGGTCATTACCCCCGAAGATCCGGGCATGCTCCAGGATCTGGTGATCGCCGCCGTTAATGAGGCCATGAAAAAGGCCAAGGAGATGATCCAGGCGGAGATGAGCAAGCTCACCGGCGGCATGGGTCTGGATATCCCCAACATGTTCGGATAAGGGAAAAAATTCCCCTGTTCAGGTTTCCGTAGCCGGCAGGAACCTTTGTATAGACGCATTGCCGGCAACGGTGTACAACAACGACTTGCTCCATAAAGGCCGCCGCGGCCGCATTTCCTTGCGGATTCGGTATAGATAGACTATTTTTCCCCCATTCTCCTCATGAACGTTGTGCCGCAGGCCCTTGACAAGCTGATTGATGATTTTAAACGGCTCCCTGGTATAGGTCAGAAAACCGCGACCAGGCTGGCCCTTCACCTCTTGCGCTGTCCGGCGGAAGAGGCCAGGGCCATGGCACGGGACCTGGCCGGTCTCCATGAGGCCATCAAGCTCTGTTCCAACTGTTTTGCTTTTTCAGAGCGTGACCCCTGTGATATCTGTGGCGACAACCGGCGTGATCCAGCCATGGTCTGTGTGGTTGAGGAGTCTGGTGATTTGATGGCCATTGAAAAAACAGGGGTCTTCAGCGGCAAATATCATATCCTGCATGGAGTTCTCTCCCCCATGGACGGTATCGGCCCTGATGAGCTTAAGGTCGAGGCCCTGATTCAGCGCGTCCACAGGCAACAGGTGGTGGAAATTCTCATTGCCACCAGTTCCACGGTGCCCGGCGAGGCCACAGCCTCCTATCTCAGCAACCGTCTGCAGACCTGCAGCGGGGTCAAGGTGAGCCGGCTGGCCTGTGGCATTCCCATTGGGATGGATATCAAGTATGCAGATGAGCTCACCCTGGGTCGAGCCATTGAGGCTCGAAAAAAGGCGTAAAAACGAGGCACCACCACCTTGTTCCTGGTGTGCAAAGCAGCCTTTTATTATTGACAGGAGTGTGCAGGGCTGGTATTCATTTCTGGGTTTTTCTTAGATTGTTCACCATCTTTATTTGTTGATGGTGTCATCCATATTTTGTAGACTCGTAGCTCAGTGGGAGAGCACTACACTGACACTGTAGGGGTCGGCGGTTCAATCCCGCCCGGGTCTACCATTTTTTAACTTCGCAACATCTCCTCTCGATGTTGCGAAGTTTTTTGTTCAGGTAGGGAAAGAGCGTTTTTAGGCAGAAATTTCCCGGAAATATTTTTGAAGTAGATTCCTGCCTCCGCTGTTGAGGCGACTTATATCCCTTTTAAGGGGTGCTGGAAAGAGTCCTGTGCGCTCTTCCTGTTTAGCTGGTTGGCTTTTTATGTCCGAGATTGAAATTTCCATAGCAGGCGGAGAATCCGCTTCCTTTGCCGCCGGGACCACCGTCCAGGAGGCGGTCAAGGCCCTGTGCTCCAGCAAGGAGCGCAAAAAGATATTGGCCGTCAAGATGGGTGACAAGGCCCTTGATGTAACGGCCTCCCTGGATCAGAGTGGCCATTTGACCCCCATTACCATGGCCAGTGATGAAGGGCTTGACCTTTTGCGCCATTCAGCCGCCCATGTCATGGCCCAGGCAGTTGTTGATCTCTTTGGTGATGATGTCAAGGTTGCCATTGGTCCGGCCACCGCAGATGGCTTCTACTATGATTTTGATCGTCCCCAGCCCTTTACCCCCGATGATTTTGAGGCCATTGAAAAGCGGATGCAGGAGATTGTTGCTCAGCGTCTGCCCTTTGTCCGGCAGACCATGGCCAGGCAAGATGCCCTTGCCTTTTTTAAGGAGCGTAACCAGCCATATAAGGTTGAGCTTTTAGAAGATCTTGCTGATGAGGAGGAGGTCAGCCTCTACAGCCTGGGGGCATTTGTTGATCTCTGCCGCGGCCCCCATATCCCCCATACCGGGTTCCTGCAGGCCTTTAAGATTATGCGGCTGGCCGGGGCCTACTGGCGTGGAGACGAGAAACGTCCCATGCTCCAGCGCCTCTACGGCACCGCTTTCTTTGATGCCAAGGCCCTGAAACAGTATCTCCATCAGCTCGAAGAGGCCAAGAAGCGCGACCATCGCAAACTGGGCAAAGAACTGGAGCTTTTCACCATTAATGAGCAGGTGGGGCCCGGTCTTATTCTCTGGTTGCCCAAGGGTGCCTTGATTCGCAAACTTATTGAGGATTATTGGCGCAGCGAGCATTACGCCAATGATTACGAGCTGCTCTACACCCCCCATATCGCCAAGCGTGACCTGTGGGCCACCAGCGGCCACCTTGATTTTTATGTGGATGACATGTTCTCCGCCATGGATGTCGATGGTGTTGACTACCAGCTCAAGCCGATGAATTGCCCCTTTCATATCGGCATTTACACCAGTAAGAAACGGAGCTATCGCGAATTCCCCATTCGGTGGTGTGAATTGGGAACAGTCTATCGTTATGAGCGGACCGGTGCCCTGCAGGGGCTCATGCGGGTTCGTGGTTTCACCCAGGATGATGCCCATATCTTTGTGCGGCCCGAACAGCTTGAGACGGAGATCTTCAATATCCTGGCCCTTAATCTCCATATTTTGGCGACCTTTGGTTTTACAGAGTATGATGTCTATCTTTCCACCCGTCCTGATAAATATGTAGGCAGCGACGAGAACTGGGAAAAGGCGACCAATGCCCTCAAGAGCGCCCTGGAGAAAAAAGGTCTCAAGTATGAGGTTGATCCGGGTGAAGGGGTTTTTTACGGCCCCAAGATCGATATCAAGATTAAAGATGTGCTGGGCCGCTCCTGGCAATGTTCCACCATCCAGGTTGATTTTAATCTGCCAGAACGTTTTGCCCTCAAGTATACTGGTGAAGATGGTAAGGAGCATCAGCCCATTATGATCCACCGGGCCCTGATGGGTTCTCTGGAGCGTTTTTTCGGGGTGCTCATTGAGCATTATGCCGGCGCCTTTCCTCTGTGGATGGCCCCGGTACAGACCGTCATCCTCAATATCACCGACAACCAGCTGCCCTATGCTGAAGCGGTCTATGCGCGGCTTCGCAAAGAGGGGGTGAGGGTGACCAAGGATCTCCGTAATGAAAAGCTGAATTTTAAAATACGTGAGGCCCAGATGGCCAAGATTCCTTATATGATCATTGTCGGTGACAAAGAGATGGAGACGGACATGGTGACTGTTCGTCTTAAAAATGGTAAAAACCTTGCTCCCATGCCCGTGGCGGAATTTGCGGAATTGATCAATCGCGAATCAAAAATGAGCCAGGGCCTGGTAGGGTAAGCGCAGAAAATTAAACCAGAAGTGAGGTAGAGGTATTAAAAGAAAAAAGAGTATGAAACAGGGACGTGAGGTCCGGGCCCGGGTCAACGGCATGATTCGTATTGACGAGGTCCGTGTTACTGCCGCTGATGGCGAGTCTTTAGGGATCATGCCTACGCGTCAGGCTATTTCCATTGCAGAGGCGGAGGGGCTCGACCTGGTTGAGGTATCACCTACGGCCAAACCTCCTGTCTGCCGGATCATGGACTATGGCAAGTTTCGCTACGAAAAGTCCAAAAAAGAGGCCGAGACCCGCAAGCGGCAAAGCGTTGTTGAAATCAAAGAGATCAAGCTTCGGCCCAAGACGGAAAAACATGATCTTGATTTCAAGATTCGGAATATCAAGAAGTTCCTCGGCCAAAACAACAAGGTAAAGGTCACCTTGCGTTTTCGGGGCCGGGAGATCGTCTATGCCGACACCCTGGGTCGGGAAGTCCTGGATAAGATTGCCGCGGAACTTGCTGATGTGGCCACCATTGTCCAGCCCCCCCTGATGGAAGGGCGCCAGATGGTGATGATGCTTGCCCCTGGTAAAAATAAATAGTTTTTTTACTGCCACGCCATTTGGCGCCTTTCACCAAGAGTTAAAATGTGTTACTGGATATCTCTGCTTCCGGTTTGAGCTGGAGCAGTTTTTTGTTTTTTGGCTGTGGCCTTTTTTTGCCTGCCGGCCCAGACCGATCATTAAGAAGTTTAGTACCTTAGATATAAGGAGAATATACCATGCCTAAAATGAAAACAAACCGAGGCGCTGCCAAGCGTTTTAAAGCAACCGGGAGCGGTAAGATCCAGCGGGCCCAGGCCTTTACCAGTCATATCCTTACCAAGAAAAGCACCAAGAGAAAAAGAAACCTGCGCAAGTCTTGCCTTGTTGATGCAACCAACGTGGCATCCATCAAGCGTATGGTTCCTTATATGTAATCAGTTTTCCTGTATGTACAGGGAGCTGTTGGCTGCCATTGGTTGCCAAAAGAATGGATCGTCGGCCTGAGGAAGGTGGGCATCCATTTCTTTTTTTTAGTTAGTAAGTGGCCTTAAAAACCAAAAATATTCAGTATGGGTGGGCAGAGGAACTGCCCCAAAAACCCTCAGGAGAATACGATGCCAAGAGTAACCCGCGGTTTCAAAGCACGCCGGAGAAGAAATAGAGTCCTCAAACTTGCCAAAGGCTTTCGTGGTGGCCGGAGCCGTCTGTTCCGTTCCGCTACCGAGGCGGTGGACAAGGCCTTGTGTTATGCCTATCGCGATCGCCGTAACAAGAAGCGCGATTTCCGCCGTCTGTGGATAGCCCGTATTAACGCCGGTGCCAAAGTAAACGGCCTTAATTACTCCAGACTGATGGGAGGCCTGAAGAAATCTCAGGTGGTTCTTGACCGTAAAATGCTTTCCAATATGGCCATTCTTGATCCAAACGCCTTTGCCCAAGTAGTAAAGCTTGCTTCCTAAGGCTCCGTTGAAATGGAAGAAGCATTACAAAAACTGAAGGCGGAGGCCACTGCCGATCTGGCTGCCATCACCAGTGCCAGTGACCTTGAACCATTCCGGATAAAATATCTTGGTCGGAAAAGCCCCTTTGCCCAGCTCATGCGCCAACTGGGGGATGCTCCCAGCGAGGATCGCCCCCGTCTTGGCCAATTGGCCAATGAGCTTAAAAAGGATCTTCAGCTGCTTTTTGATGAAAAAAAGGCTTCTCTGGTCCATGAAGGGGCGAGGGAGAGCTCTGGGATAGATCTTACCCTGCCGGGGAGGATGCAGCCCCAAGGTAATTTGCATCCTGTCACCCAGATCATGGAAGAGATCTGCGCTATTTTTGAAGGGCTGGGGTTCACAGTGGCCGAAGGGCCCGATATTGAGACTGATTTTTATAATTTTGAGGCCCTCAATATCCCTGCCCATCATCCAGCCCGTGACATGCACGACACGTTTTATGTGGATGATTCAATTCTGCTCAGGACCCACACCTCTCCCATGCAGGCCCGGGTCATGGAGACCAAGCAGCCGCCCCTGCGGGTGATTTCGCCAGGCAAGGTGTATCGCTGTGATTCTGATATTACCCATACACCCATGTTTCACCAGGTGGAAGGTTTTCTGGTGGACACCAATGTCTCGTTTGCCGATCTCAAGGGCGTGCTTTCCGTCTTTATTGCCAAGATGTTTGATGAGACCACTCCTATCCGGTTTCGACCCAGCTTCTTCCCCTTTACCGAACCAAGCGCTGAAGTTGATATCGGCTGTGTGATGTGTAAGGGCAAGGGGTGTCGCGTTTGTAAGCAATCGGGATGGTTGGAGATTTTAGGGGCGGGCATGATCGATCCCGAGGTCTTCAAGAAGGTTGATTACGATCCGGAACTCTATTCCGGTTTTGCCTTTGGGTTGGGTGTCGAGCGTATTGCCATGCTCAAGTATGGCATTAATGATATCCGTCTTTATTATGAGAATGATCTGCGGTTTCTGCGTCAGTTCTAAAGACCGGCAGTGATTGGTGACCATATCTTTTAATAGGTGAAGGTCCTGAGGGGTCTTCACCTTTTTTTTAGTTTTAGGCGCAGTGCCTTGGTTATGATGGGTTTTTGAGCCCATTTTGATGAACGGCCCTGGGCCAGGAAACCCTCTACCATGAAATTTACAGTAGACTGGTTAAAACAATATACCGATTTCAGCTATACACCTCAGGAACTGGCTGATCGCCTGACCATGGCGGGCCTGGAGGTTGACGCGGTTACTGGCATCTTTCCGGAACTCAAAGACGTGAAGGTTGCGGAGATTCTTGAGACCCGTCCCCATCCTGATGCGGATCGTCTGCAGGTATGTGATGTCCAGGTGGGCCAGGAAAAAAAGTGCATTGTTTGCGGCGCTCCCAACGCCCGCCCCGGGATTTTTGTGCCGGTGGCCCTGCCCGGTGTTGTCCTGCCCGGTGGTTTTAAGATCAAAAAGAGCAAGATTCGGGGGCAGGCCTCTGACGGCATGCTGTGTTCGGCCAAGGAGCTTGGCCTGGCTCAGGATGCCGATGGTATCATGGAGCTGGCCGGGGTTACCACCTCAGGGCAAACTATTTTAGAGGCCCTGGAGCTCAAGGATACCTTGATTGAGGTGGATCTGACCCCTAATCGGCCTGACTGCGCCTCGGTGATCGGCACGGCCCGGGAAGTTGCCGCCATGTCCGGCACCCAGTTACAGCTGCCGGTGGCCCCTGATGCGTTGCCGAGGCTGGAGGGGACTCCCTCTTTTACCGTCACGGTTGCGGATGAGAGCCTCTGCCCCCGCTATGTGGCGCGACGGCTGACCGGGGTGACAGTGGCCCCTTCCCCCTGGTGGCTGCAGAAGAGATTGATCAGTGTGGGCCAGCGGCCCATCAATAATGTGGTTGATGCCACCAATTTTGTCATGCTGGAGTTTGGCCAACCCCTCCATGCCTTTGATTTCAAAAAGCTGGCCGGTTCTGCTCTTGTTGTCCGTACAGCCAGGGAGGGGGAAAAGATTACCACCCTTGATGGCCAGGAAAGAGAGCTCGATCCCACCATGCTGATGATCTGTGACGCGGAGAAGCCCTTGGCCGTGGCCGGGGTGATGGGCGGTGATAATTCCGAGATCGAGACAAAGAGCACGGAGATTCTCCTGGAGTCCGCCTGTTTTAATGCGGTCTCCATCCGCAAAACCTCCCGCAAGCTCAACCTCTCCACGGATGCTTCCTATCGATTCGAGCGCGGCGTTGATCCGCAACTTGCCCCGCTGGCCATGGAGCGCCTGGTGCAGATTCTCACCGATATTGCCGGGGCCACCGTTGAAGAGGGCGGTTATGACCTGGCCGGTGGCGTGCCCCTCCCGCAGGAGTATTCCCTACGGGTGAGCCAGACCAATAGACTCCTGGGCACGCACTTGACTGCTGCGGAAATAAGCGGCTATCTCACGGCAATCGAGATGTCCGTCCGCCAGAGAGATGAGGATACCTTGGGGGTGACGCCCCCCTCTTTCCGCATTGATATTGAACGGGAAGCAGACCTCATCGAAGAGGTGACCCGCTTATATGGTTATAATGAGATCGGGGTTTCCCTGCCTGTGGTGCCCATGAGTTTTGCCAATCGTGATGCCGGCCGCACCCTGAAAAAGGAAGTCGCTGCCCTTTTAACGGCAAATTCCTGCTTTGAGGCCATTAATTACAGCTTTGTCTCCCCCGGACATGGTGACCTCCTTGGACTGGCTGCCGGGGATGAACGGCGGCAGACCGTGAAGATACTCAATCCCCTCACCGAGGATCAGAGTGTTATGCGGCGTTCCCTGCTCCCTGGCCTGCTGGAGAATGTGCGCTGGAACATCAACCATCAAAATGGCGATGTCCGGCTTTTTGAGGTGGGCAAGGTCTTTATTCCCAAGACCGAAGGAAAACAGCCTGATGAGGAAACAAGACTGGGCGTGGTCTTAAGCGGCAGACGCTATGGCCAGGCCCCGGCCCTCTATTTTGAGCAGGACCCCATTGATTTTTTTGATGTGAAAGGCCTCGTGCTTTCCCTGTTAAAGCAATTGCGGCTGGATCAGGTTGAGCTGGTCTCGGATGACCGGCACAATCCCTATGTGGACCCTTGCCAGGCTCTGTTCCTGAGGGTAGACGGCAAGACCATTGGTCAGCTGGGGCGTTTCAGCAACTCATGTCTGAAGAATTTTACCATTAAGCAGGATGTCTATTTTCTTGATATTAATTTTGATGCCTTGACCGCTCTTGAGCCTGCCCCGAAAAAATTTACTCCCCTGCCGCGTTTCCCCTCAGTGGAGAGGGATATCGCCATTGTGGTCCCTGAGCCCGTTGCCACCGGCGACATGATCGCGGCCATCTGGGAGCAGGGAGAAAAACTTGTTGAGCACGTTGAATTATTTGATGTCTTTCGGGGTAAAAATATTGCTGAGGGCTTTAAAAGTGTCGCAATTTCTGTTACCTACAGGTCTCATGACAAAACGTTACAGGAAAAGGCTGTTGCCAAGGTCCACCAGCGGATTGTTGATAAAGTCTTATCCCGTTTTGACGGGCGCTTAAGAGAGGTGTAAGAGGTATGAAGCGGTCAAATTTAACCAGGAAAGACCTGGCTAAAACCATTAATGAAGATCTCGGCCTATCACAGCGCAGTGCTGGGGAACTGGTTGATGCGGTATTCTCCTGTCTGCGGCAGACCCTGCTGAAAGAGGAGGCCATCAAGCTTGTACAGTTCGGCACCTTTACCGTCAGAAAAAAATCATCAAGGGTGGGAAGAAATCCCCGCACTGGAGAAACCATGGAAATATCAAAGCGTTCCATGGTAACATTCAAGGCGAGTAAGGGATTGCGTGATCAGATAAACGAGTAGGAGTCATTTTAGGGAGCCATTGTCATTACTATGAGTGACCAACCTTTTGGCCAGGGTTTACTCGCCGTTTCTATCCCGGAAAAACGCTATTTCAAGATCGGGGAAGTGTGTAAGATTACCGGTCTGAAACAACATGTGGTCCGCTACTGGGAATCGGAATTTAAACAATTTATCCGGCCGCAAAGGGCATCTTCAAAGCAGCGGCTCTATCGGAGGATGGATATTGAGAATCTCCTTCGTCTCCAGAAACTCCTCAAGGAGGATGGGCTCACCATTTCCGGGGCCCGTAAATTTCTGGCCTCCCAGCGTGATTCCATCGAAATTCTCGCCAAGTCTCAGGTGCCATCCGCAACCCCTCTTCCTGATTCAGCGCCCCTTCTGCATGAAATCAAGAATGACCTGGTCTCTGTATTGAGAATTCTTGATGGCCATAAGTAGTTTTTTCTTTTTTTCGCCTGATTGCTTCCTTGCTCAGGACATTTCTTGACAGGCGCCGCGTGAAGTGCTAAATAAGATCCTCCTTTGCAGGAGTGTGAAGGTACAAACGGGATGTAGCGCAGTCTGGTAGCGCACCTGGATGGGGTCCAGGTGGTCGGAGGTTCGAATCCTCTCATCCCGACCATTTTTTGAAGGGCTTACGGTTATTATCGTAGGCCCTTTTTTTATGTGGTATGCCCCGAAAGGGGAGAGTATCGCCAGCTTTGTGCCTGGAAAATATTTGTCACCAGGGGGCAATGGTGACAAATATGGCTGATCACGATTTGTCCCTTCTTTTCATAGAGACTCTTTTTGAGCTCATTCTTGATTTTATTCCAAAGCCAGCTGCCTGTCGTATGAAGAGGGCAGTGTCTCTCCGGCCCTTTTTTATTTTTTTGTCAATTTTCTAAGGTTATCTTGCAGATCCTCTTCCGTGTCCCTGCATGGGTGGCCGCGCTTTTTTACGCGGTTTAGGCGGGGTTGCATTTCCGGCAAGGGCATGGACACTCCGTCCCGTCTCTATCAGCAGAGTGAGCAGATTCTTATAAGAAAACATTTCATAATGTCCGGAGAGGGGCATGGGCAAGAGAGACCGGTTGTTCTGTTATTTCTTATCCGTGGTATGATTCTGAGGGGGAGGACGCCGGGCTGGCGACCTTTTTTAGTGGCACATATTTTGCTTTACTTCATGGGTAGTCTTCAGGTTGTCATGGAAAGCAGAGAAAAGGAGTAGCTATGAGTGTGTTAAAACCACCTTGTGTTCAGGATGCAAAAATAAAAGAGGTTAAAGACCTCCACGCCATGCAGACGCAGTTTGACTTCCTCAACTCCCTGGTAAATGAGGTTCCTGACCCTATTCTGGTCATTGGCACAGATTTCAGGATCAAGTTTGCCAACCGGGCCGCCCAGAATTTTTCAAATTGCTTTGTCTGCAAAGGAGAAAAGGAGCCTTTTTGTCATAACCTCGTCTATAACATTGATTTTCAATGCTCCACTTTGGGGCGTCCTTGTCCCCTTGCCGAGGTTGTGGAGAGTAATAAGCCGGTTGTTGTCGAGCATGAGATAGAAGGTGATGACGGCCTGATGCGCAATTATGAAATCCATGCCTCTCCTCTGTGGGACGAAGGAGGCCACTTTCTGGGAATTGTTGAATCCATCAGGGATATTACTGAGCGGACTGAATATGCCCGCCAGCTGCAAAAAATTAAGAGCGAACTGGAGACCAGTGTTGAGGAGCGCACCCGGGATCTTTTATGCAACAACGATATTCTGCGCAGTGAGATAGTGGGCAGGCAGAACATTGAAAAGATCCTGCGGGCGGAACGGGATAAGTTCCAGGTCATGCTCGAGGCCATGGGGCAGGGCATGCATATTCTCAATTCCGATTTTACCATTGAATATCAAAATGATGTTCTCAGAGATTTGTTTGGCGATCAGATCGGGCACACCTGTTACGAGGTCTATAAGGGCAGAAATTCCCCCTGTGATGTGTGTCGCATGCAAGAGGCCATTGATAGCGGCCAGGTGCAGAGGACTGAGGAAATCATGCGTAATGAGCGCCATTATTCGCAAAGCTATGCTCCCTTCAAGGATATTGACGGCGAAGATAAGTGTCTTATTCTCCTTAATGATATCACCGAAGAAAAGATGTATCAGGCTGAGACCATGCGCACCGGGCAGCTTGCCTCCATTGGGGAATTGGCCGCTGGAGTGGCCCATGAAATTAATAATCCCATCAATGGTATTATTAATTTTTCACAGATTCTCATGGATGACTCCGGGGATGATGCCACCACGAATATTCTGCAGCGCATTATTAACGAGGGGGAAAGGGTGGCGGTGATTGTCAGCAAACTTCTTGCCTTTGCCAGACAGGGGGGCAATGACTCCGCCTCCTATGTGGCAACAGAGATTCATGAAGTGCTGGAAGACTCTTTCGCCCTGCTGGGCCATCAATATAAGAAGGATGGTATCCATTATGAGGTAACCGGCACCATGGATCCTCTCCTGGTATGGGCCAATCCCCATAAGCTGCAGCAGGTCTGTATCAATCTGCTCTCCAATGCCCGCTTTGCCTTGAATGAGAAATTCCCCAAGGAACGGAGTAAGGGCAAGAGGCTGGAGGTCCGTCTGGATGTGATCAATCGCCAAGAGAAGAAGTTTGCCCGCATCAGTTTTACCGACCAGGGGAGCGGTATTCCACAGGAGATTATCGATTCTGTCTGTAATCCCTTTTTTTCAACTAAGAATCCCGGTGAGGGTACCGGTCTGGGTCTTTCCATAAGCCAGGGCATTGTCAAAGAATTTAAGGGACATTTGCGGATTAAAAGCGAGCTGGGTAAATACACCACCATTATGGTGGATTTGCCGGTCTGTGAACTCGAGAAAGGGGAATAATGATGGTTGATTTGGAAAAGGGAAATACAGCAATTCTCGTGGTGGACGATGAAGAAAGTCTGCGGCTTACCTTTCAGATGTTTCTGGCCCGGGAGGGCTATGGCCCCGTGGAGGTTGCCTCCACCTATGATGAGGCCCTGGCCCTTATTGACCAGCACGATTTTGATCTGGTGGTTAGTGATATTGTCATGGATGGCGCCTCAGGTATCGATCTTCTCCGCACCATCAAGGAGAAGGGGGTGGCATGTCCGGTGGTGATGGTGACCGGCTATCCCAATATCAATACTGCCGCTGAGGCGGTACGGTTGGGGGCCTTTGACTATCTGGCAAAGCCGGTGAAAAAGGAAGACCTGCTGCGTACAGCCAGAATGGCCCTGCAGCAATATGCACTTCTTAATGCCAATAACCTTTTGGTCCAGGAAAAGGATCGGTATCGCAAATATCTGGAGGCGGTCTTTCGGAGCGTCCGTGAGCTCATCTTTACCGTGGATCCGCAGCGCCGTATTGTTGAATTCAATGGTAATGCCGCCCGTTGGCTGGCTGGTTTCGGTGTGGAGGATATCAGCGGCAGGCAACTGGCGGATGTCGGCCCCTGCCTGGAGAGTTTTGTGGCCGATATTGATTCGGTTCTGGCCAGCCAGCAGGAGGTGCCGGAACATCGTCTTGAGCTTTCCGATAAAGCTGGTCAGCCAGGTGTCTTCCGGGTGAGTGCCGTGCCCCTCACCAGTGATGCCGGCATCTTTCTGGGCGTTGTTCTTGTTGCCCGTGATGTCAGCCGCCTGGAGGCCTTGGAGAAGAAGGGCAGGCGCGACCGGCTCCATCGCCTCATTGGTTCGAGCCGGCCGATGCAGACGGTGTATACCTTGATTGAGAACGTTGGTAAGGTTGATACCACGGTTCTCATTTATGGCGAGTCAGGAACCGGCAAGGAGTTGGTGGCCGAGGCCCTGCACGCCGAAAGCCCCAGGCGCGATATGCCGCTGGTTAAGGTGGATTGCACGGCAATTCCTGAGAACCTGCTGGAAAGTGAGCTCTTTGGCCACCGCAAGGGCGCCTTTACCGGTGCGGATCGGGACCGGGAGGGGCGTATCCTCTCAGCGGACGGCGGCACCCTGTTTCTTGATGAAATCGGCGATATCTCCCCTATGATGCAGCTCCGGCTCCTGCGCTTCTTACAGGAAAGGACCTTTTACCCGGTGGGGCGGGATAGGTCTATTACCGTGGATGTCCGGGTGGTGGCTGCCACCAATGCCGATCTGCGCCACAAGGTCCGGAGCGGGGCGTTCCGCGAGGATCTCTACTATCGTCTGAAGGTGGTGGACATTGTTTTGCCGCCCCTGCGGGAGAGAGGAGAGGACCTGGATATTCTGGTCCATATGTTTATTGGCCGCTTCAGCACCCGGCTGCGCAAAGAGATCACGGGCATCTCTGATCAGGCCCTGCAGGTGCTCCGGGATCATGATTGGCCTGGCAATGTGAGAGAGCTTGAGCATGTCCTGGAGCGGGCCTGTGTTCTCTGTGATACCACGACCATTACCTCGGATCATCTCCCTTTGGAGTTGCAGGAGAAAGAGCGACCGGCCCGGCCGTTGCCGCCAGCAGAAAAATTACTGGAAGAAGAAAATGAAGAGGTGCGCATTATCAATACCCTGAATCGTACCTTCGGCAACAAGGCCCAGGCCGCCCGGCTTCTTGGTATTGATCGCTCCACCCTATATCGGAAGCTGAAGCTCTACAATATAGATCCGGATGCGGTGGTGGCAAGCTGAAGCGATGGCAAAGGCCGGCTGAAATTGGCTTCTGTACCGAGGGTTTTTGAAGCTGGAAGGACCAGAGAAGAGGAGGGAGTGCCAGGATGAAGTATCCCATACGCAACAGCGTCATTATTTTGGGAATTGTGTTGATTGGAATCGGTATATATAGCTCCTGGCAGATGGAGAAGAGGCTGCCGTCCGTGGATTACACCACTTTTCTGGCTCAATTGACGAGCGATGAGATCAGGGCTGTTGAGATCATGGGCGGTCAGATAAGGGCCACGGATAAATATGGGCAGAATTTTCAGACTTTTGCACCTGATATCAAGTTGTTGTTGCCCAAACTGGAAGAGCGCAATATCACTATCCGGGCCCGCCCGGAAGCAAAGTCTTTTGGCTTTTTTGAGTCCACACTTCCTCTGCTTCTTGTCATAGCTGCCTGGATGTACTGGTCCAGAAAGAACAAACAGACCGAACCCGCCATGAAGGGCAAGGATTCCCTGGTGCCTAAGGATGTTGCCGGAAAAGTGACCTTTGCCGACGTGGCCGGCATTGACGAGGCCAAGGAAGAGTTAATGGAGACGGTGGATTTTCTCCGGGATTCTGAGCGTTTTACCCGCCTTGGCGGCCGGATCCCCAAAGGTGTCCTCCTGCAGGGACCGCCAGGAACAGGCAAGACCTTACTGGCCAAAGCCATTGCCGGCGAGGCAGGTGTGCCCTTTTTTTCCATCAGCGGTTCTGATTTTGTCGAAATGTATGTGGGGGTGGGGGCCTCAAGGGTCCGGCATCTTTTTGAGGAGGCTAAAAAACAGAGCCCCTGTATCATCTTTCTTGATGAGATTGATGCGGTGGGCCGCTCACGCGGGGCCAGCGGCATGAGCCAGGGCGGCGGCGATGAACGGGAGCAGACTTTGAACGCCCTGCTTGTGGAGATGGATGGTTTCCAGAGTGATGAAACGGTCATTATTGTTGCCGCCACCAACCGTCCTGATGTGCTGGATCCGGCCCTGCTGCGCCCAGGGCGTTTTGATCGGCAGGTGACCATCCTGCCCCCTGATGTCAAGGGACGGGCCATGATTCTTGCGGTCCACGGTCGCCATATCAAAATGGCTAAGGATGTTACCATGGACATGGTAGCTATCACCACGCCGGGCTTTACCGGTGCTGAACTCGCCAATTTGATGAATGAGGCGGCTTTAATGGCGGCCAGGAAAGATAAGGAGGAGGTAGGTTTGGCCGATATTGAAGAGGCCAAGGACAAGATCCTTATGGGGGTGGCACGCAAGGGCATGGTTATCCGAGACGAAGAAAAGAAGGTGACGGCTTATCATGAAGCCGGCCATGCTATCATTGCCACGATATTGCCGGATGCAGACCCCGTGCACAAGATAACCATCATTCCTCGGGGGCGGGCCATGGGGGTGACCCAGCAGGTTCCCCTTGATGACCGTCATTCCTACAGCCAAGAGTATTTGATGGATCGGATCAAGATTCTTTTGGGGGGGCGTACTGCTGAGGAAATTGTTTTTAACCGCTTTACAACAGGGGCCAGTAATGATCTCCAAGTGGCCACCGAGATCGCCACCAGAATGGTCTGCGAATGGGGAATGAGCCCTGTCTTGGGACCTCGGGCCTATGTTGCCGGTGATCAGGGATTTCTGGGCGGCGGCCGTTCACCGCAGTTGGCCTACAGTGAAGCAACAGGTCAGCTTATTGACAGTGAAATTAATAAGATAATTGAGGATTGTCTTCAGGAGAGCATGATCATCCTGCAGGGCAAGGATGATTTTCTCCATAATCTGGCGCGCCATCTGTTGGAGAAGGAAACGATCAATGGGGCTGAGGTTGAAAAGATCATGAAGGCGAGCCCCTGACCCATACGCCCCCTTTTTCGCAGCCACCTGCTCTTTGCTCGTTGGGTCCGCCAGTAAGAGCAGCTCTTCGTGTCCATAAGCCTTTGGCATTCTTCTTGAGAAGGATGCCAAAGGCTTTTTTTTTGCCTGAAAGGCGCCCTTGGCCACCTTTTGAGAAAGTGTCGCATGCC
>JAVLBA010000042.1:0-23294 GCA_031581485.1 Desulfurivibrionaceae bacterium
CGGAAAAGGGGATTGCGTGTCTTCCGCCATCTCTACATAGATGACAGCCTCTATGCCCTGGAAGAAAAGAGTATCTCTGAGACCACCACCAGCAACCCCTATGACGCCCCCCTTTCCGCCCTGGGGGTCAATTTCAACACCGTCAATATCAAAATAGCAGCAGATGGCACCATCCATTCCAATGAAGTGCAGACCCCCACCATTCCCCTCATGCAGGAGCTCGGGGGCGGGCTGCCCCCGGGGACACACCGGATCAATATCTCCTTAAAAAGCGGCCAGACGCAACGGCTGGCCGCGGAAACTTTTCAGGCGATCTTTGCCCAAAACGGCATAACCATGCAGGGGAGAATGGCCAGCGGCCGGGTCCCGGTTCAGGCCGGCCTCCTGTATACCCACGCTTCCAGGCCGCTGCTGGAACTGCTGCCCGCCATGCTCCTCTACTCCAATAATTTCACGGCAAACCAGCTCTTTCTGGCCCTGGGCCATGCCCAATTCGGAGCCCCTGTCACCTGGTCCAAGGGGCGGCGGGCCCTGACCCTTTTTGCCGAGCAAAAAGGGGTGACACCGGACCATATTGCCATTATGGACGGGGCCGGCCTGAACCGGGACAACCGGATCAGCGCCGCGGCCATGCTCGTTTTTTTAGAGGATTTCCGGCCCTATCATTACCTGCTGCCCCACCATAAGGAGGGGCTGCTTAAATCCGGGACCATGACCGGCATCTACTCCTATGCCGGCTATCTGGGCCAGGGGCAAGAGGACCCGGCCGTGGTCATCATCCTTAATCAGGCAGATAATAATCGGGAAGTAATTCTAAAGAGGCTGGCTGAGGAAATGGGGCCGCCTTAATCACTGCTGCCTGGTCAACAGGACCATGGCTTCCAGGTGATGACTCTGACAAAATTGGTCAACCAGGGTTATGGCTGCTATCTGGTAGCCGCCCCCGCATATCTCCTGCAGATCTCGCAAAAGCGTGGCCTGATCGCAGGAGATATAGGTAATTTTTGAGGCCTGGAGCGCGGTTAAGCGGGGAGCGCCTTCCTTGAATCCGGCCCTGGGTGGATCAAGCAGCAGAGAGTCAAAGGTCTGGCCTTCCTGGACAAGGGCGGTGAGTCCCTCCAGGGCGGCACAACGGCGGAAGGTGGCAGCGAGTTGGTTTTTTGCACAGTTCTGGCGGGCACAGCGAATGGCAGCGCGCTGCTGGTCAATGCCGGTGACGGTAAAACCGGCGGCAGCCAGGGGCAGAGAAAAATTACCCACCCCGCAGAAAAGATCAAGTACGCGGCCAGGCCGCTCATCCTGGTGCCAGGCCAGGAGCTGATCCACCATCTGCTGATTCTGTCCCTCATTCACCTGGCAAAATCCGCCTGGTTCCAGGCCGATCTCAAGACGCCTGCCCTCACCGACCCGTAACAGATAACCTATCTGGCCGGGTTGGTCGGGGAAGGAGGCATAAAGGGCCCCTTCATGGGTATGCACCAGCAGCAAGGAGAGGCCTTCCAGCTCAGCAGAAAGCCCCTGCAGAGAGGCCAGATCACGGGGCCGCGGCTTGCGCTTGAAGCGGGTCATAAGCACGCACGTGCCGTCACGGGGATTGAGATGAATTTCAACCTCATCCACCAAGCCTGCCACCTGCAACCACTGGTCATTGCCGATAAGATGCTGGAGAACCGCATTGATCTCCGGGCGGGCCAGCAGACATTGCTCAATCTGCAGCAGGCGGTGGCTTTGGGGTTGGAAAAAACCGATCTTCCCCTCCTGGACATGGAGGCGAATGCGCTGGCGATAGCCGAAGCGGAGGGGCGAGGAGAGGTAGCGGATCTGCTCCTTTGCAAAAAGAAGCCCGCTGCGGCTCAAGGCCTCATGAAAGATATCCTTCTTCAGGGCATCCTGGCGGGGGCCGGCTATGTGCTGGAAATGACAGCCGCCGCACTGCTCAAAAAAGGGACAGGCAGGTGTGGTGCGATCAGGGGATGGCTGCAGCACCTCCCTTAACAGGGCCTGCTGAAAACTCTTTTTCTTTTTCACGGTCTGAACGCGGACCCGTTCCCCGGGGATGACATGGGGAACCAGCACCACCATGCCGCTGTCAAGATGACCAAGGCCCATGCCGCCCACCACCAGCTTTTCTATAAGGACATCGTTCACGACATGAATTTATGGCGAAGTTTCTCACAGACATGGTCTGGAACCAGACCACTGATGTCACCGCCATGGCGGGCCACATCCTTGATGATGGAGGAGCTGATAAAGATCCAGCGCAGCCCGGTCATCAGAAAAACCGTCTCCACCTCTTTCTCAATACGTCTGTTCATGAGGGCGAGCTGGAACTCATACTCAAAGTCAGAAACCGCCCGCAGACCGCGGACAATGGCGGTAGCGCCTCTTTTATAGGCATAATCCACCAGAAGGCCATCCACATAAGAGACAGAGATCCTCTTCTCGCTGGAGGGGAAACAGTCGCGAATCATCTGCAGTCGTTCCTCCAGGTCAAAGAGGACTGCCTTGGCCGGATTGATGGCAATGACGATGATAACCTGGTCAAAGATCTCCAGGGACCTGTTGATAATATCGATATGGCCCATGGTAATGGGGTCAAAGGTGCCGGGATAAACAGCAATCTTTTGTGAAACCTCATCCTGCACAAAGGGTTCGTAACTCTTTTTTTCTGCCATATTCTCCTAAGCCCTCTGATAGAACCAAAAACCTGTCTGGCCATAGATTCGGCAATCCTGCAGCACAAGGCCCTGGCTTGCCTCGGGAAGCTCCGCATCATGAACCTCTTCCACAATGAGCAGACCATGCCCGCTCAGCATGGCGGCTTCTTTGCCGAAAAAAAAGAGGAGATTGCGAGTAAATCCCTGCCCGTAAGGGGGGTCCATGAAAATCAGATCAAAAGGGGCGGCACTGATCATTTTTTTTAAAAAAGCCGGGCTCTTGCGTAGATTTCGGCGCAGGATAAGGCTCTTCTTTTCTTCATGGCAAAGTCGGCAATTTTCAGCAATAAGGGCACAGGCCATGGGGGAGTCATCGACAAAAACCACCTGCTCCGCCCCCCGGCTCAAGGCCTCCAGGCCCAGGGCACCGGTGCCGGCGAAAAGGTCGAGGACCCTGGCGCCCTGCACCTGCGGCCCGATAATATTAAACAGGGCCTCCCTGGCCCTGTCTGAAGTAGGCCTTATCAGGGAGACCCTGCCCTTGCTCTGTTTAGGGGTATGCAGCTTGCGCCCCCCGGATCTGCCGCTGATGATCCGCATTGTTGATCAGGAAATGTGGTCTCTGATGAGGACCTCGGCGATCTGCACGGCGTTCAAGGCTGCTCCTTTCAGGATATTATCAGAGACGATCCACATGTTGATACCATTGGCGATGGACTCATCCTCGCGAATACGACCCACCAGGGTATCAAAGCGGCCCACACAATCCAGGGCCAGGGGATATTCATTATTGGCGGGGTTATCAACCAAGGTGACGCCCTCAGCAGTCTTCATCAGATCCTTTACCTGCTGGGCGGTGATCTTGCTCTTGGTTTCCACATTAACCGCTTCGGAGTGGCCGTAGACAACCGGCACCCGCACCGTGGTGGCGGTGACGCCGATGGTCTCGTCTTCGAAGATCTTTCTGGTTTCATTAACCATCTTCATCTCTTCCTTGGTATAGCCGTTTTCCAGGAAGGAATCGATATGGGGCAGGCAGTTGAAAGCAATCTGATGCGGGTAGACAGCCACCGGCATCTTGTCGCCGTTGGCATAGGCCTTCACCTGGGCCTGGAGTTCCTCAATGGCAGGGGTGCCGCTGCCGGAGACGGCCTGATAGGTGGAGACCACAATACGCTTGATGCCCACCTTGTCGCGAATAGGTTTTAAGGCCACCATCATCTGAATGGTGGAACAATTGGGGTTGGCGATAATTCCATGGGCCTTATAGCCGAGAAGAGCATGGCCATTGACCTCAGGCACAACCAGGGGGATTTCCGGGTCCATGCGATAGGCACTGGAATTATCCACCACAATGGCCCCTGCCTTGGCGGCAGCAGGTGCAAAATCGAGGGATCGCTGCGCTCCGGCTGAAAAGAGGGCGATATCAATATCAGTAAAGGCGTTTTCATCAAGGAGCTGCACAACCAGGTCCTGGCCCTTGTACTGTAACACCTTGCCCACGGAACGGGGCGAGGCCAGAAGTCGAAGCTCCTTTATGGGGAAATCACGTCGGGCCAGAACATCAAGCATGGCACCGCCCACGGCACCGGTGGCCCCGGCAATGGCAACATTATATCCTTCTTTTCGCATATTGAATCTCCTCTTGATAGGTCTATGTAAAAAATGTGCACCTTCATGGCCAAAAACGGCCCTGCATCCGGGGCACCGAGATCTCTTGTGGGTACTGGGCAGGTCCAAAGAGGATCCTCAGCAAGAGACGGCACACCACTTTCTCAAGAAACAGGACGCCTTATTCCTTTTTCATCTTCAGATAGGCCGCCCTATTGAGACCATTCATGTAGGCCTTGGCCGCTGCCGTAATGATATCAGGATCAGCACCCTGACCGACAACAATTTTGCCATCATCCTCAAGGCGCACCATGACCTCCCCCTGGGCATCCGTGCCGCCGGTGATGGAGCTGACGGCAAAATAGAGGAGCCGGCAGGTGGTGCCGGTCAGCCTGGCAATGGTCTTAAAGGCGGCATCAATGGGACCGACCCCCAGGCCGGCCCCCTCCCGCGGTTCGCCATTCACAAGAATCTTGATCCCGGTGGCAGGCAGGGCATGATTGCCGCTCATGGCACCCAGAGAAACGAGCTCATAGGTATTTGGTATGGGCAGGACCTCATCCATCAAGATGGCCTCGATATCTTCATCGCAGATATCTTTTTTGCGGTCAGCAAGATCCTTGAAACGGCTGAAGACGCGCTGCAGGTCATCATCCGTGAGCGCCTCATAGCCCAGGGAGGCGATACGGTCCTGCAGGGCATGGCGGCCTGAATGTTTGCCCAGAATCAGATTGCCCGAGGCCAGTCCCACATCAGCGGGATTCATGATCTCATAGGTGGTGCGTTCCTTCAACATGCCGTCCTGATGGATGCCTGACTCATGGGCAAAGGCATTGGCCCCCACAATGGCCTTGTTGGGCTGCACCAGCATGCCGGTAATGGTACTCACCATCCGGCTGGAGGGATGAATCTGTTCGGTGACAATATGGCTGGTCACCTCATGCTGGTCCGGCCTGGTGCGGATGGCCATCACAAGTTCTTCCATGGCCGTATTGCCGGCCCGTTCGCCGATGCCGTTAATGGTTGTTTCCACCTGCCGAACACCCGCCTTGACGGCGGCCAGGGAATTGGCCACGGCCAGCCCCAGATCATTATGGCAATGCACACTGAGCACGGCCTTGTGGATATTGGGCGTATGCGCGAGCACATACCGAATCTGGCCGGCGAATTCATCCGGCATGGCATAGCCGGTGGTGTCGGGGAAATTGAGGGTGGTGGCCCCGGCATCAATAACAGCGGCAAAGACCTGACAGACAAAGTCAAGATCACTGCGGGTGGCGTCTTCGGCGGAAAATTCCACATTGGAGGTGTACTGAGCCGCATGGCGCACCGCTGAAACGGCAAGTTCCAACATCTGCTCCCTGGACATCTTCAACTTATGCTTGAGATGGATATCAGAAGTGGCAAGAAAGGTGTGGATACGGGGATTAAAACCTTTCTTCAAAGCATTCCAGGCCGTGTCAATATCTTTGACACTGGCCCGGGCCAGGCCGGCAATCTGGACATCTTGCAGATTGTCGGCGATATTTTTCACACAGTCAAAATCACCGGCAGAGGCGATGGGGAAGCCCGCTTCAATGACATCCACGCGCAACTTGACCAATTGCTGGGCCAATCTGAATTTCTCCTGCATATTCATGGTGGCGCCGGGTGACTGTTCACCATCGCGCAGGGTGGTATCAAAGATGATAAGCTGCTCTTTGCTGGAGGATATGTCGCTACTCTTCATAATGAGGTCACTCAAGAATGTTGCTGCTTTTTCTTTTCTTTTCTTTTCCTAAAGACAACATGATAGACCCCCGCAAGGGGCGCGGATAGGATATAGCCCACAAAAAGGAGAAAAAGAGTGATTTGCGGTTCTGTGGCAATAATAATAAAAAACAAAACCGTACCCACCATGAACTGGAAGGTATTGGGCTTGGCGATATTCTTAAAACTGCAGTAATGATGAGTGGAAACCATCAGATACGAGAGGAGATAGACGGCAAGAAGCATACCGATACTTAAATAATCGGACTGGGCCGCAAAGAAAAAACGGAAAAAAAGAACCGTGGTGGCAATCATGGCCGCTGCCGCCGGACAGGGCAGGCCGATAAAGACATTTTTGGGGGTTTCTTCTATCTGGGTATTGAAACGGGCCAGCCGTAAGGCCGTGGTGGCAACATATAAAAACGCCGCCAGCCAGCCAAAACGTCCATAAGGATGCAGCAGCCAGAGATAGGCCAACAGGGCCGGAGCCGCCCCAAAGGAGATAAGATCAGAAAGGGAGTCATATTCCTGGCCGAACTTACTGGTGGTGCCGGTCATCCGGGCCACCCTGCCGTCCAGGGTGTCGAAGATGGCGGCCACCAGGATCGCGATGGCGGCAGCCTTAAAATTGCCGTTAATGGACGAGACAATGGAGTAAAAGCCGGAGAAGAGGCTGAAGGTCGTGATGAGATTGGGAAGAATATAGACCGTGCCATGTGGTGGATTCTTACTGATATCGTTAGTTTTTTCCATACACCGCAACTCTGATTGGGGGAAATTTTGTAAAGGCATCCAGGAAACTATGCCCGTGAGCGTTTTTCAGGCAGACAAGGCTTGCCGCCACAATCACGGTAAAAAGCCCATGACCGTCTCCCCTGCCCTTACTTTCTGGCCGCATTTCACCTCCAAACGGGTAGTTAAGGGGAGATAGAGATCAAGCCGCGAACCAAAACGGATAAGGCCAAAACGTTGCCCGCGGCTCAAGTGATCACCCTTTTCTGCCCAACAGACAATACGCCTGGCTATGAGCCCGGCTACCTGAGTGACAGCATACTGCTGGCTTTGTTCCGTCTCCAGGATAGTCGTACAATACTCATTTTCCAGACCGCCCTTGTCGGAATCAGCGGCATAGAATTTCCCCGGCGAATAGAGGACGTTGGTGACCTTGCCCGAAAAGGGGATCCTGTTGACATGGACATTAAAGACATTCATGAAGATGGAAACCTTGTAGACATGGTCCTGGATAAAACGGTCATCAAAGACTTTTTCCACCAGGATCACCTTGCCATCAGCGGGTGAGACCAGGGCACCCTGCTCGGAAGGGGAGACCCGTTCCGGATCGCGGAAAAAATAGAGTTCAAAGAGGGTGAGCAGCCCGGCGCCAAGGGCAGCTATGGGGTACGCCAAAATGGCCAGGCTCAAGGTGATGAATGCCCCGGCGGCAATAAAGGGCACACCTTCCAAGGCCACGGGTATCTGCGGTTTTTTCATAAATCAGCAACTCAATAAAAAATAAGATCCATGGGTCAGGGGCTCAAGGCCTGGTCTGACCAGAGGCTCATACAAAGAAACTGGTATCCCTGAAAAAGAGATACCAGTCTACTATTATCTTAACAAGCCGGGACCAGAAATCATCAGCACGTCAAGGTCCGGAAAAAATATTGCGGCGGTGATTCCTATAATTTTTTAGAGGCCCTGGTCATGGCGATGATGCCCGTGCGGACCATCTCCTGAATACCAATGGGTTTCAGGAGCTCACAGACAGCCTTGATTTTGGCCCTGGTACCGGTGATCTCCAGGGCGTAACTCCTGGGGCTGACATCCACCACCCGCGCCCTGAAGATATCGGCAATACGCAGAACCTCGGCCCGGGTAGTTGCCTCAGCCTTTACCCGAATCAGGACCATTTCCCTCTCCACATTATCGGTTTCCGTGATGTCCGTCACCTTGATAACATCGATAAGCTTGTGGAGTTGCTTGGTAATCTGCTCAACAATGCCGTCATCGCCTGAGGTCACCAGGGTGAGGCAGGATACACCCGGCTCCAGGATTTCAGCCACAGAAAGACTTTCAATATTAAAGCCACGGCCGGAAAAGAGCCCGGTAACCCTGGAAAGAACACCTGGTTTATTTTGTAATAATACGGAGATAGTATGTTTCATGAGAGTCCCTTATCTCTATTCTTAATCTAGCAATAAACGTGTATGGGCTTATTAAACAAGCAGCATGTCCGTGGTTGCCTTACCGGCCGGAACCATGGGGAAAACGCCCTCTTCACGGGAAATGACAAAATCCATCAGTACCAGGGTATTGGTGGCCAGGGCCTCCTTGATAACAGGCTCTACCTCGCTGGGCTTGGTGGCCCGCAGGCCAACCGCTCCATAGGCCTCGGCAACCTTGACAAAGTCAGGCTGGATCTCCATGGGAGTGGCAGAATAGCGCTTGTCATAGAAGAGTTCCTGCCACTGGCGGACCATGCCGAGATAATTATTATTGAGCAGGGCAATCTTGACGGGCAGCCTCTCCTGCATGGCCGTGGCCAGCTCCTGAATATTCATCTGCAGGGAACCGTCACCGGCAACATCAATAACAGTACGGCCAGGGGCCGCCATCTGGGCACCAATGGCGGCAGGCAGACCGTACCCCATGGTGCCGAGACCACCTGAGGTGACCCAGGTCCGGGGATGATTAAAATGGTAGAACTGGGCCGCCCACATCTGATGCTGGCCAACCTCGGTGGTGATAATCGCCTCACCTTGGGTCAATTCATGCAGTTTCTGGATAACAAATTGCGGCTTGATGACATCTGTTTCCTCCACATAGCCCAGGGGATACTTGGCCTTCCACTCCTTGATCTGATCATGCCATGGCCCGAGCTTTGCCTTCTCTGTCTCCAGATCAAAAGAAGAAGCATCAAGCCATTTATTCATCTGCTCCATGGCCTCTTTACAGCCGGCCACAATGGGAATATCCACATCCACATTCTTACTGATGGAGGTGGGATCAATATCAACATGAATAATCGTGGCGTCCGGGGCAAAGGCATCCACCCGACCGGTGACCCGATCATCAAAACGGGCCCCCACCGCAATCAAGACATCACTCTTGGCCACTGCCATATTGGCAAAATAGGTGCCGTGCATGCCCAGCATCCCCAGGGAGAGGGGATCTGTGCCGGGGAAGCCGCCCAGCCCCATGAGGGTCATGGTCACCGGGATCCCCAGTTTATAGGCAAACTCGGTGAGCTGTTCATGGGCATTACCCAAAATGACACCGCCGCCGATATACAGGACAGGCCGTTTGCCGGCCAGGATGGCCTTACAGGCCTTCTCAATCTGGCCTGGATGGGGGGCATAGGTGGGCCTGTAGGTCCGCATCTTCACCGGTGTCTTGGTGGGAAAGTCGATCATGGCGCCCATGACATCCTTGGGCAGATCAACCAGCACAGGACCGGGACGACCAGTGCGGGCCACATGAAAGGCCTCGCGGATGGTAGGAACCAGGTCCTTGATATCCTTGACAAGATAATTATGCTTGGTGCAGGGACGGGTGATCCCGACAATATCGACCTCCTGAAAGGCATCATTGCCGATGAGGGCAGTGGGAACCTGACCGGAGAAGACGACAATGGGGATGGAATCTAGATAGGCCGTGGCAATACCCGTAACCGCATTGGTGGCGCCGGGGCCTGAGGTCACCAGGGCAACACCCACGTTGCCGCTTACCCGGGCATAGGCATCAGCGGCATGAACCGCTGCCTGCTCATGACGGACAAGAACATGGTGGATCTTTTCCTGCTGAAAAATGGTGTCATAGAGATCAATAACTGCTCCACCGGGGAAGCCGAAAATAGTTTGAACATTTTCTTCCTCCAGACATTGCATGAATGCCTGGGTGCCTGTCATCTTCATAGAACTGGTCCCATTGTTTGTTTCGTGGCTTTTCATCTTTGGCCACAATGGTTTGTCGAGGAGTATAAATAAATTAGAAAAAGGATTGCTGAAAAATGGTTGCCAGCAATTTGAACGTAAACAAAGAGTACAGCACTATATAAGTCACTGAAAAATTGTCAAGCCAGATATGGCTCCAGCGGTTCAAAGAAAAAGGCGCCCTGGCCAGAAGCAAAGAGCCGCCTTACGGCGTGTGGGGCCTGAAGATTCCTTTTTCCCGGCCGAGGGCAAGAAAAAAATCAACGGCCCGCCGCCCTTCCTCTCCCAGCGATGCAGAAAAGGCATTGACATATAATCCAATGTGGCTGCTGATGATCTCTCTTCCCATCTCCTGGGCATGCGCCCTGATATATTCGCAACTCTTCCGGATGGCTGAAGGCGTATCTGACACTGTCGCCAATAACCTCCTCAATGAGCCTGATTTTCTCCGGGCCCAGGGATCGTTGCGCCGCAATGCCACCCAAGGGGAGGGGCTGGCCCGTGCTCTTCTCCCACCACCTTCCCAGATCCTGGACACAGGCAAGACCGTGCTGCTGGTAGGTGAAGCGGCTCTCATGGATGATAACGCCCCCATCCACTGTCCCGTCGGCAACCGCCCCCATGATCCGGTCAAAAGCCATGATTTTGGTCTGCACCGGAGACGGGGCATAGAGCTGCAGCAGCATGGCAGCTGTGGTGTAACGACCGGGAATGGCAATAACGGCCTTGCTTACATCCAGTGGGGCGTCCTGGCGGCTGACCAGGAGAGGGCCGCAGCCCCTGCCCAGGGCGCTGCCGGAATCAAGCAGGAGATAACGGTCCAGAACGTGCCCCAGGGCATGAAAGGAAATTTTGGTCACATCAAGACGCCCCTGCAGAGCCCACCTGTTCAAGGTCTCCACGTCAGCCAGCAGGGGGTCGGCAAAAACCAGTCCCCTGGTGTCCACAAGACCATGGGTCAGGGCATGAAAGATAAAGGTGTCATTGGGACAGGGAGAAAAAGCAAGGGAGAGCATGGTTAAGGTCAGCGCAGATAATCGGTTAAAAAATGTCCGGCCAGGGCCGCGCCCTTGGCAGCGGCCTCGGCAAGACGCCAGGAGGAGGTGTCACGGTCCACCACCATATTACTCATGCAGCGGATTTCCAGCCAGTCGATGCCATACCCCTGGCACACCCGGGCCACAGCCGCCCCTTCCATGTTTTCGCATATGGCCGCATAGGTCATGGCCAGCATGTCACCCCGTTTTCGGGTGGCGCTTACACAGTTCACCGAGACAAAGGGACCGGCATGGATCTCCTGCTTAGCAGCAAGAGACCATTGCTCAAATTGCTTCAGCAGCTCTCCCTGGCAGGGGAAAAACTGATGGACCACAAGCTCCGGGGATCCCAGGAGAGCGAGACGATCCTCAAAGCAGATCGCCATGTCACCAATGACCTCTGAAGAGGCGAGACAAAGATCAAGGACCTGCAGACCGCTGCCGGCAAACGCGCCGCCAACACCCAGATTGAGAACGCCGCTGATCTCCTGGCCCCGCCTTTCCAGCAAAGCGGTGAGGGAATAGGCCGTATCCACAAGGCCGATGCCGGTTACCAGAAAACCGATATCAGGAGTGTCGGCAAATTGCTCCTGCAGAAGGGCGATTTCCCGGGAAGTGGCAGCGGTTACCAGCAGCATTTATGCAAAATGGTCTTTAACGAGCTGGCTGCCGGCAAAGCCACACTCAATGACGTCCTTGACCCTGTTCTCCCCGTCAAGCACCACTACCCTGGGCTCAAAATCTCTCAGCTCATCCTCCTGGTAAATGGCGTAGGAGACGATGATAATGAGGTCGCCCACCATCCCTTTTCTGGCCGCCGCCCCGTTGAGGCCGATGACGCCGGAACCGGCTTCTCCCTCAAGGGCGTAGGTCTCCAGCCGTTCACCATTATTGATATTGTATATACAGATCTTCTCATAAGGCAAAAGGCCCACTGCCCTCATCAGGTCAGTATCAATGGTGAGGCTCCCTTCATACATCAGATCAGCCTGGGTCACCGTGGCCTTATGGATTTTCGACTTCAACATATTTCTAAACATGATCTTCTCCATGGAGCAGGCAGCCATTATCTATCAGTCTGGTCTGGCCGATGCGGACGGCCAGGGCAAGAATAACATCTTCATCAATGATCGCCCTGCTCTCCAAGGTGTCTTTATTAATAATCTCAATATATTCTATAGCGCATGACCCGTGCTGGCCGATGACATCACGGGCAATCTTGATAATTTCTGCACTGCGGCGCTCACCTGCCATGGCATGCTGCCGGGCCGCTTGCAGACCATGCCAGAGACAAAGGGCCTGTTGCCGTTCCGCCCTGTCCAGATAGGCGTTGCGCGAACTCATGGCCAGGCCGTCTTTTTCGCGCACCAGGTGATGACCGATGATCTCCACCTGGATATTCAGATCAACAACCATGCGCCTGATAACAGCCAGTTGCTGGAAATCCTTTTCCCCAAAGACAGCATAATGGGGGCGCACAAGATTAAAGAGCTTGCTCACCACCGTGGTGACGCCGCCAAAATGATGGGGCCTGCTTTTGCCGCACAACTTCCGGGTGATGCCACCAACAACCACCGAGGTCTGAAACCCAGGCGGATACATCTCAGCCGGCTCCGGACAAAAAAGGACAGCCACGCCGGCCTGCCTGGCCTGGGCAACATCACATTCAAAGGCCTGGGGGTAGGAGGTCAGATCTTCACCGGGCCCGAACTGGGCAGGATTGACAAAAAGAGAAACAACCACCTGATCAGCCTTTCTGGTGGCCATTCTCATCAAGGAGATATGGCCGGCATGGAAAAAACCCATGGTGGGCACCAGGGCAACGCTCATCCGGGCGGCCTGCATATTGGCTGACCACCGCATCATTTCGGCAGTGGTTTTAAGTATTTCCATAATAGTCAGGGCCCGAGCAACCGGCCCTCTTCACATAACAAGCCGCAGAAGCGGAGCGGCAGCCCTCTACAGGCTGTTTATTTTTCCCTGAATCCAGGCGCGCTGATCAGGATTGATGTTGTTGGCCGTACCTGCTTTTTCATAGGCCTCTTTGGCCTTTCCAGGCTGATCAAGGAGCTCATAAACACGGGCAGTGGCAATATGGCCCTGGGCGGCGAAACCGGGCAAGGAAGCCAAAACGTCATAAGAGTTCAGCGCCTTGTCCAAGTCGCCACTCAGTTCATGGGCGACACCGGCAAATTGCTGGAGAAGGGGGAAAAGGGGGTTGTCAGGCTGGACATCTCCTTCAACGCTCTGCAGGATGGCGATGGCCTGGGCATACTCCTTCTGCTCCATATACTCACCGGCCAGGGTCAGCTGGGCCCAGAGGGCGGAACCGGTCCCCGAGAAATCCGCAGCTATTTTTTCCAGGGCCGCGGCCTTCTGCGCCTGGTCTGTCATGAGCATGGCCTGGCTGAGCTCTTGGGCGGCCTGGTCATCCCGGCTCGCCGTGTAGGAGCCGTAGTAATTCCAGGCGAAAATGGCGGTAAGGATAAGGATAAAAGAAACCAGCAGAAAGCGGGAGTTCCTGCGGATATAATTCTTGATCTTGGGAGGCAGGCTCAGCTCATCGAGAAGTGTTTTTCTGGCTGCGGTTACTTCCTCGACATGTCTCTTGGTAAAGGCATTTGGTTCATCCATTCAAGAAGTCCTTTTTTCTTTTTTATATTTACAGTAAAAATCATGTGCAGAGCAGCTCATCGAAGAGCAGAAAACAAACATGTACCTATACAGGTTGAAACAAAAAAAATCAATATGTTCCCCTCCGACCAGCCGCCCTTTCCTTCGCCCTCATTCTCCCGTCCTGTCCAGACAGTGAGTGAACTGACCAGTTCCATCACCCTGCTGCTGGAAAATGAATTCCCCTTTGTGGCGATCTGTGGCGAGATCTCCAACCTGCGCCGCCCCTACTCGGGCCATTTTTATTTCACCTTGAAGGATTCCCAGGCCCAGATCCGCTGCGTCCTCTTCAAGAACCAGCAGGGCTACCTCCAAAAACCCTTGGCAGAGGGGGCAAAGGTCATCTGCAAGGGACGCATTTCCGTCTATAAACAGCGCGGTGAATATCAGATTATCGTCGACCATATTGCTGATGAGGGCCTCGGCGCCATCCAGCAGGATTTTGAACGGCTCAAGGAAAAACTGAGACTGGAAGGGCTTTTTGCCCCGGAGCTGAAAAAGGAGCTGCCCGCCTTTGTCCGGAAAATCTGCCTGATCACCTCTCCCTCCGGGGCTGCCGTGCATGATTTCCTCAAAAAGGCCCTGGAGCGCTTTGCCGATCTGGAAGTGGAAATTCTTCCTGCAGCAGTGCAGGGAAAAAGTGCTGCCCAGGAGATCATCAAGCAGATCAAGGTGGCCAACAGACGAGGATGGGCAGACGTTATCATCCTCACCAGGGGAGGAGGGTCCCTGGAGGATCTGGCCGCCTTTAACGATGAGCAACTGGCCCGCGCCATCCATGCCTCTCTTCTCCCCGTTGTTTCGGCAATCGGCCATGAAGTGGATTTCACCATTGCTGATTTTGCCGCAGACCACAGATCTCCTACCCCCACCTCAGCGGCGGCAGAGGTGGTTTTTGACCAGAACCAGCTCCTGGCCCACCTGGAGCTGGTAAGACGGCGGCTGACAAACAGCTTCACAAATACCATGCAGCGGAAGAAGAAGCAGCTGGCCTTTTCCGAAAAACTCCTCACCGATCCGCGCAAGATTATTGACCATTACCGGTTGAAGGTGGATCATGCCGTCCTTAACCTCAGCCACTCCTGGATAAAGAAAAATGATGCAGCCAGGCAGAGGTGGGAATCATCCAGGCAAAAACTTGACGCCCAGAACCCGGAGAGAAGAATCGCCGCCGCCCAGGCCCGATGTGACGCCCTGGTGGGCCAGCTCAACCAGGAGATGAAAGAAAAGCTGCACAAGAGCCAGGAATCCCTGGCCAGGCAGATCACCCTCCTTGAAGCCTTGAGCCCCTTGGCCGTCTTGAAACGAGGCTATGCGCTGGCCATGACACAGGATAACAGAATCATCAGCAGCGTCCAGCAGGTGAAAAAAGGAGACCCGTTTACCGTACGGGTTGATGATGGGATAATTGCGGGGGTGGTTGAGAAGGGAACGCGAAACTGAAAAAAAAAATGGTCGGGATGAGAGGATTCGAACCTCCGACCCCCTACCCCCGAAGCAGGTGCTCTACCAGACTGAGCCACATCCCGACCTCTAAGGCTTCTCTTTATAGTGCGCTTTTATTTAAAAATCAAGAAAGGCCTTGTTGAATAAGCCAGATTTGCAAAATAAAAAAAGCGTAACAGCATTGAGCTGTTACGCTTTTTTTATTTTTTCCGTCTCCCCGGCCCCGAAGAGCGCCACGGAAAATGCACACTTTTCAAGCTTTTTGCTTTATTGCAAAAAGATAAAGGTGTGAACGAAAACTCTTATTTGACGGCGTCAGCCAGTTTGCTCCCTGGCTTGAAACGGGCAACAGTACGGGCGTCAATCTGAATGGTGTCACCGGTCTGGGGATTACGTCCCTGCCGAGCTGCTCTTTTAGATGTGGAAAAGGTGCCGAAACCAACCAGGGTTACCTTATCATCACTTGCGAGTGCATTGGTGATGGAATCAAGAAGACCAGTTAATGCTTTTTCAGCAGCAGCTTTACTGATACCTGCGGCAGAAGCCATATTGTCTACCAATTCACTTTTGTTCATTCTCTTTTCTCCTCGTGTTACAATTTGGGGTGTGAATGTTCTCGTTAGTAAGGAATTGTACTAAACGAGAAGTTGTTGTCAAATAAAACTATCCGTTTTTTATAGATATTTTCGGATATTGTCTTTGACAATTAAAAAGAAAGGATCTTCAACCCATTCGGGGTGGTTTTTAAGAAAGTTTTTCAGGCATGTTTTATATGGAAAAGTGAGCTATGCCCTGCAGTATGGGCATTTCAAGGCAAGATACCCTGTCGCTCAGAAAGATCAAGAAAAAATTTTGAAAAACCGCGTTCTCTCATTTTTTTTTCAATATTTCTCCTTACTTCAGCCCTTAATGCCCTCTCCAGATCACCCTGCTGAAAGGTCAGGAGGATTGTATCATCTTGGAGACGTGCCCGGCCACCGGCAAAACCCAGATTCCGCAGCACCTCTTCAGCGCCTTCCACCTTCCGCAGTCCTTCCTTGGTAAGGGCATTATATCTGGGGATACGGGTGGCAAGACAGGAATCACTGGGCAGATCCCAGGTGGAGAGGCCCAGGGCCCGACTCATCTCCCTGATCTGCCGCTTGCCAATCCGGCAATCCAGAAAGGGAGTGGCAATCCCCAGTTCAAGAATGGCCTGAAAGCCTGGTCGTTCAGCAGGATTATCATCCAGATTTGTCCCGTCAGCAAGATGCCAGCCAGGCGCCAGCCCCTCTTTCATCTGGCCATAAAGACCTTTCTTGCAGATATAACAGCGGTCATCCCTGTTTTCAGAAAAACCAGGAAGATCAAAGGGGGAAAACAGCCTTTCAGCAAGGGGCAGATTATGCGTCCGCCCAAAGTTTCTGGCCGTCTCAAGCTGATATCTTGACATCAGAGGGCTCAGGGCAAAAATCCCCAGACAATGAGGACCCAGAACCTGACTGCCCAGAAAAAGAAGCAGGGAGCTGTCCACACCTCCTGAAAAAGCCACGGCAACCTTCTGCCTTGACCCAAACCACTTCTTGAGGGCGGCAACCTGTTCCTGCTGATGGGTGGCCAACACAGGCTCTGCTATTTGTCCGGGAGTGTCTGGACAGGCTTTTCCAACAGAAAATCACCCTTTTCAATCCACTCCTTGAGGATATTGGCGATCTCCCGGGCCTTGACCATGCTGGAGAGGGCAGCGGTCTTCACCTTCTTGCCGTTCACCTCGATCTCGCCGCTTTTTAACTGGGCGTAGGAGACCTCACCATAATTTCTGGCCACCCCATGGGAATAATCATAGGAATAATCAACCACCTGCGTAAACAATTCCGCATCAGCCACCCCGGTAAAGGCGGCCATTTCCTCATTAAGAATGGGAATGGGGATACCTACACCAACCGCCAGGGTGGTTCCATAACCCTGCATGGAAACCCCCTTCAGCCAGTCGGCAGACATTTTTTTCATGTCTCCCTGCAGCATGAGGGTGCCGGCCGGTTTTTTCGGGGTGCCGTTATCAAGGCGAGGGGCCTGCGGGCTGTGCTGGGTGCCCTGCCAGGTTACATAGCCGACAGAGCCGCCCAAAAAGATGCGGGTACCCAGGCCTATGGTCTTATAAAGCGGGTCATTTAAGAGGGGGCTTAACTCGCCGGCACTGCAGTAATTGGCATTTTTAGCCTTGGGCAGCAAGGTGCCCATATAGGTGTAGATATTCTTGTCTGAGAGATTGATGGCACAATTGTAATTTTGATAACAATTCCGGGGATTGAACAACAAGGCATAGGGCAGTTCCGCCAAGGTGACTATCTTTTCCGCCTCGGTGGTGGGATAACAGTCGGTTCCATAGCCGATGGCCTTGAGCTTCACCTTTTTGCCGGCAACCAGATCTTCAATGACATGTCCGCCGCCATAGCGGAAACTGCCGGGATAGACCTTGTTAAGGGGGTCGTCCTCAGCTACCTCTGCAGCGCCCAGATAGACATCGACAGCGGCCAGGCCGGCATAGGCATGGACATTGTTGAGCCACACCTTTGAGGCCTTGATGGTGGGATTGGTCTGGCCGAAGTTAATAACAGCCCCGGATGAACACATGGGTGAAAAGGTGCCGGTGGTAACCACATCCACCTTGCGGGCCGCTTCTTCGACGCCGTGCTCCCTGACAATGCCCACCATCTCTTCAGCAGTAACAACAACAGCCTCGCCCGCCTTAATCCGGGCGTTTATTTCTTCATAGGTTTTTTCAACCTTGAAAGCCTTCTTGGTCATATTTACAGTCCTTGTTCTTTAAGATCAGATACGCCGATAAAATCCATCCTGGCCAGCGGCCGAAACGCTTTTCACCGGTATAATCGATTTGCGGAAATTTTAAAAAAATAAGATATTTCTTCAGGCATGCTCTCTTTCACTCCATAACCGAGACCACCTTGTGGCCATTTTTTTCCAGGGCCTTGACAATGGGCAGCACATCACATTTATCCAGCCGAAAACAATGGACCTTGCGCCGCGAAGACTGGCTCTCTTGGGCCACACTGATAATCTCACCCTTATTCTCGTGGATGATCCGGCTCACATCCTCCACCCCACCCTTCTTGTTGACGATGACATCAATACGGGTGGATTTCTTTAACAGCCCCATCATTTCAATGAAGGCCGCCAGGATGTCAGACAAGGTGATGATCCCCACCAGTTTTTTCTTATCCAAAACAGGCAGGCCGCCAATCTTGTAATCATGAATCAGCCGCGCCGCTTTTTCAATACTGGCATTGGGATTAATGGTAATGGGATTAATGACCATCACCTGATGCACAGGGATATCCTCAACCATGGAGGGGAAAGAAAACTGGCGCAGGTCGCTTTCGGTAATAAAACCCACCAGGCTCTCTTCGTCATCCACCACAGGCAGATGCCGAAAACCATACCTTTTCATTAAGGCCGCCGCCTCCTGCAGAAGGGCCAGGCGGTCAATGGTTACAGGCTCTGCCTGCATCCAGTTTTTAATTTTCATAGTCAGACCAAAAGTGTACCTGGCCAGCGATTCTCGGTCACCCGCCCAAAAAAGCCCATATTGTTTTGTTCATATGCCTGTAATCAAACTAAAACAATAGATTTTTCTTTTCAACCATTAAGAAAAAAGCGCTGCAAAGCCCCATGGCCCGGCCGCCCTGACCATGGGAAAAAGGGCCCCACTCCCCTTTGCCCGGTCAAGGGCGGCCATGCCCAGGAAGAATTTCCTTTATTTTCTTGGCCAAGTTCATTAAGTGAATTGTAACCTTACGAATTCCCATACAAACTTACATGCCTCTGAAAATTATGTCTGAAAATAACAAGGTCGATCTAGGCAAAGTCCGCCACCGCATTGATGAGATAGATGACACCATTTTGCGTCTCTTAATAGAACGCCTGGGATATGCCAAAGAAATCGGCATGCTGAAATCAAAGGATAACCGGGCCAAATGGGATCCTCTCCGTGAACGTCAGATCTATGATCGTTTAAAAAAGGATAATGGCAAGCAGTTCCCTGAGGATGCCCTGTTCAGCATCTTTCACGAGATCATCACCACCTGTCGCCTTTCGCAGAAACCAACCCAGGTGGCCTATCTCGGTCCTGAGGCCACTTTTTCCCACCTGGCCGCTGTGAAATATTTCGGTCAGACCGCCGACTATCGGGCCATCGAAACCATCGAGGATATTTTTTGCGAAGTGGAACGGGGCCGGGTGGACTACGGTATTGTCCCTTTGGAGAATTCCATAGAAGGATCGGTGACCTCAAGCCTCGATTCTTTCATAAAGTATAAGGTGCAGATCTGCGGCGAGGAATTCCTGCCCATCACCCACAATCTCATGAATTTCTCAGGCAACATGGAGGACATTAAAACCGTCCTCTCCCACTCCCAGCCTCTGGCCCAATGCCGCGAATGGCTGAAAAAGAACCTGCCCGGCATTCCCTGCCAGACGGTCTTTTCAACAGGACTTGCCGCCCAGATGGCGGCCAAGGACCCCAGCGTGGCAGCCATTGGCAGCTCCCTGGCCATCAAGACCTACCAGTTGCAGATAGTTGCCAGGGGAATCGAAGATTATCGAGGCAACACCACCCGTTTCGTGCTCATCGGCAGGCAGTCGCCCTCCATGAGCGGTCGCGACAAGACATCGCTGCTGGTGGGGTTGCTGGATAAGCCGGGGGCCTTGAACGACAGTCTCACCATCCTGGCCCGCAGAAACATCAACCTGACGCGTATTGAATCGCGGCCGGTGAAGGGTGAGCCGGGCAAATATCTCTTCTTTATTGATATGCTGGGCCACATGAATGACGGCGTCATCACCGAGGCCTGCGAACGGCTGCGGGAGTCATGTTCCTATTTCGAATGGCTGGGTTCCTATCCCCAGGCCAAGGAATCAGCCGCCGATGCGTGACATCCGGCCGTGACAACTGTCACCCTCGGTCACCTTGTGGCCCTCGGGCTTGGCGGCTATGGTCTGCAAGACAAGCCCGGCAATTTCCTCATCACTGGCCCCGCTGCGCAATAAGCTCTTCAGGTCATTTTCCTTGTCTGACAACAGACAGGAGCGCAGCCCGCCTGCAGAGGTAAGCCTGAGCCGATTGCATTTCTCGCAGAATTTATGGCTTAAAGGACTGATAAAGCCGATGCTGCCCCTGCCGCCGGCAATCTTATACACCTTGGCCGGGCCATCCATCTGCTGTTGGTCCACCGGTTCCAGGGCCCCGAGTACCTGCAGCCGGGTCATGATTTCCGAGGAGGGGATATACTTCTCCTTGCCCCAGACCGCGGCATTGCCAATGGGCATGAATTCGATATAGCGGACCTGCACCGCCCTCTCCATGGCCAGCCTGGCAAAATCAACGAGTTCATCGTCGTTAACGCCGCGCATGGCCACCATGTTGATCTTCACCGGCGAAAACCCTTTTGCACAGGCCCGTTCAATACCCTCCCACACCTTGTCAAAACAGGCTGCGCCGGTTATGTGCGCAAACCTCTCCGGCCTTAAGGTATCCAGACTGATATTGAGCTTCCGGACACCAGCCCCATAGAGCAGATCGCTATATTCAGCAAGATAGACGCCATTGGTGGTGAGCCGGATATCCTCCAGCCCTGAAATCAGAGAGAGCCCTTTGATGAAGGAACCGACATCTTTGCGCACCAGGGGTTCCCCGCCGGTAAGGCGCACTTTTTTTATCCCCAGATCAACGCAGATGGCAATAACCCGCAGCAGCTCTTCATAGGTGAGCAGTTCTCCCTGGTTGAGCTTTGACAACGGCGCCGGGGTGCAGTATATACAGCGCAGATTGCATTGATCGGTCAAGGAGACCCGCAGGTAGGAGATGGTTCTGTCGAATAAATCGGTGAGTTTTTTTACTGGCAAGGTGGACCTGCAATCAATGGTTTCAAAAGGGTAACGAAAAAATCCAGAGCGAAAAGGGTTAAATACCCCACTGCTGCTAAAAACACAATCAATGGCAGCCATTTTTTTGACTGCCCCTGCCGGCTGAGGCACCCCGGCCTGCATGGCTCCTTTCATATAAGGCGCCACCCTCACAGCCCTTAACCTGAATCACCCTATGCTCATTCTTGGAATCGAAAGCTCCTGCGACGAAACAGCGGCCGCGGTCATGCGTGATGACCAGCAACTGTTGGCCAATGTGGTGGATTCGCAGATTGCCATTCATGCCGAATATGGCGGCGTGGTGCCGGAAATCGCCTCCCGCAAGCATCTGGAAAACATTTATCCGGTGGTCACCAAGGCCCTGGCCGATGCCCGGGTTGGCCTGGACGACATCGACCTGCTGGCCGTCACTGCCGGACCGGGACTCATAGGTTCTTTGCTGGTGGGCCTTAATTTTGTCAAGGCCCTGGCTCTGATCAAGAAAATCCCCTTTGTGGGCGTTGATCATATGGCCGGCCACCTGCTCTCGGTTTACCTGGGTGAGGCCCCGCCGCCATTCCCCTTTGTCGCCCTCATCGCTTCAGGTGGTCATTCCTCCCTTTTTCATGTCAGAGATTTTCATGACCTTACCCTGCTGGGCCGGACCCGTGATGATGCGGCCGGCGAGGCCTTTGACAAAGTGGCCAAACTTCTGGATCTGCCCTATCCCGGTGGACCGGAGATCGGCAGGATCGCCAAGGAGGGCGATCCTCAGGCCATCACCTTTCCCCGCTCGTGGCTTGAGCCGGGAAGTCATGATTTCAGCTTCAGCGGCCTGAAGACCTCGGTGGCAAATCAGGTCAACAAGATGAAAAAAGGCACACTGCCCCTGCCGGTGGCTGATATCAGTGCCTCTTTTCAAGAGGCGGTGGTGGATGTCTTGACCCATAAAAGCATCCGCGCCGCCCAGGAGATGGGCTGTAAGACCGTCGTGGTGGCCGGTGGAGTGGCGGCAAACAGCAGGCTGCGGGAGATGATGACCCTGGAATGCCACAAGGCCGGACTGGAGCTGGCCATGCCCCCTGTCTCTTTCTGCACTGACAATGCCGCCATGATTTGTGTGGCCGGCTTTCACCAATACCAGCAAACGGCGGGCTCCCCCCTTGATCTTGATGTCTATTCCCGCTCCCCCCATCTCATGCAGGGCTGAGTGGCCGGCGCTGCTGATGATGGATATCCTGAAGGCAGTGAGGCCCCCAGGCCCCGGCCAGAGTGAAAAACGGCTCTTTGCCTGATCAAATACCATTATCTCAGATTCCTGCGTCTGCCGGGAAAGTGCGCAAACGGACTGCCTTTATGAACCGAAGTGATATAAAAAAGATCCTGAAGACCAATGCCCTGGCCCCCAAGAAAAAACTGGGGCAGAACTTTCTTGTCCACCAGGCGACCTCTGAACGTATTGTGGAGCTTGCCGGGGTCACAGAAGAGGATACTGTTTTTGAGATCGGCGTCGGCCTTGGCTCGCTCACCGTGCCCCTGGCCCGGCGGGCCAAGAGGGTCATCGGTCTTGAGGTTGATGCGGGCATTGTCAGATACCATCAGGAAAACGACTCATTACCGGCCAATGCCACCCTTATCCATGAGGATATCCTCAAGACGGACTTCACCAGGCTGGCAGCGGAGTCGGGCGGCCCCTTAAAGATTATCGCCAACCTCCCCTACTCCATCTCCAACCCCCTGCTCTTTAAATTTCTGGAGCATAAAGAAATAATGTCCTGGGCCGTGCTCATGCTCCAGAAAGAGGTGGGCATGCGCCTCTGCGCCGCACCCGGCACCAAGGAGTATGGCATTCTTTCGGTACTTTTTGCCGCCTGCGCCACGGTGAAGGATCTGCTGCACGTCAGCCCGGAACAGTTTCACCCCCGTCCCAAAGTGGACTCGGTGGTGGTGAAAATCTCCTTTCATCCCCCCACCCGCACCGATTACGACCCCGAACTCCTGGTAAAGGTGGTCAAGACAGGTTTCCAGAAGCGCCGCAAGACCCTGATCAACTGTCTGTCCAGCTCCCACCTCCTGGCCATGACCAAAGAGCAGGCCACCCAGGCCCTGAAAGAGACAGGCATCTCCCTCAAGGCCCGCGGCGAAACCCTGACCATTGACGATTACATCCGTCTCACCAAGACCATCCAGCCCCTCCTTTAGCAGCCCGTTGAAAAAAGTAGCGAGCGCAGCTGAGGCAAGGCGTAAGTACCCCTTGAGGGTGAAAAATGAGGCGAAAAAGTACCACAAGG
>JAVLBA010000043.1:0-250 GCA_031581485.1 Desulfurivibrionaceae bacterium
GGTGCCGCTTCCCAAAGGTTTTATGGAGCTTGTCTACCGGGTGGGCAAGGCCCACGGCCTCATCCATGAGCAGAAACCTTCCTGAAATGAGCGGCCAGGTCTTGCTCTTATAACCGAGCGTCCAGGGCCGCCTCTTTTGCCCCCAGTTCTTCCCAGCGCCGGTAAAGAGCATCGACCTTTTCCTGGCCAGCGGTGAGTTTGGAGCACCACTGGTTGAGAATCTCCGGGTCAGCCATAACCTCCGGCTCCT
>JAVLBA010000043.1:269-23202 GCA_031581485.1 Desulfurivibrionaceae bacterium
GGCCGCGAGTTCCTGTTCAGCCGCCAGAATCACCTCTTCAATGGTACCGAGCTCCTTTTCATCTTTGTAGGAGAGCTTTTTTTTCGCTCCCGGCTGCTTTTTCCTGGCAGCTGCCATGTCGGCCTTGAGGATCGCCTCATCCTTTTCAAGACTGGTGAGCCACTGGCGGTAATCACCATACAGGATCGCCTGGTGGCCCTGGTCGCTGAAACCGAGAATCTGGGTGGCAATATTGTCGAGAAAGGTCCGGTCATGGCTGACCAGCACCAGGGCCCCGGGGAATTCAAGAAGGTTTTCCTCCAGGACATTGATGGAGTTGATATCCAGATCATTGGTGGGCTCGTCAAGAAGAAGGATGTCCGCCTCCTGGAGCATGAAGCGGGCAATGAGGATACGCGCCTGTTCACCGCCGGAAAGGTGGGAGACCGGCATTTCCAATTGGTCTGGTTGAAAGAGAAAACGTTTTGCCCAGCTGGCCACATGGATGCTGCGCCCCTGATGCAGAACGCTGTCCCCGTCCGGAGCCAGGGCCCGCCGCAGGCTCTGGTTAAGATCGAGATCCTCGCGTTTCTGGTCAAAGAGGGAGATCTTGAGATCAGTGGCCCGGCTGATGGTTCCCTGGTCAGACTCCAGGGTGCCATAGAGCATGTGCATCAAGGTGGTCTTGCCGCAGCCGTTATTGCCGGCCAGTCCCAGGCGTACCCCGGGGCCGAGGTCAAAGGAGAGGTCAGCAAAGAGGGAGGTCTCCCCCATCTTTTTGCCGATTTTCTGGGCAGAAATGAGCTTCTTGGTCCGGCGGCCAGTGCCGCTGACGTCGATCTTCATGGATTTTTCTGACTGATTACGCTGACGGACCTGGGAGAGTTCATCCTGCAGGCGGTACGCTTCATCAATTCTGGATCTGGCCTTGGTGGCCCGGGCCTTGGGGCCGCGCCGCAGCCATTCCACCTCTCTTTTGACCTTGTTGGCCAGGCTCGCCTCCATCTCCTGCTGGGCGCTGAGAAAAGCGCGGCGTTTTTCCAGAAAATGGCTGTAGTTGCCTGGGAAGCTGAGGAAACCATCAGGATAACAGCGGTTAAGTTCGATAATCCGGTTACTGACATTTTCCAGGAAGAGGCGGTCATGGCTGACCAGCACAAAGGCAAAGGAGCCGTTGCGCAATATCTTCTCCAGCCAGAGGATGGAACGAATATCCAAGTGGTTGGTGGGCTCATCAAGAAGAAGCAGATCCGGATCCTGGGCCAGGGCACAGGCAATGGCCAGACGCTTCAGCCAGCCTCCGGAAAGGGAGGCCACCTTGGCCTCGGGGTCAGGAAATTCGGCCTGGCTCAAGGCTATCTGGGCCATGAGCATATTGTGGTCTGGGTCATGGCCGCCAAGGGCTTCCGTGACGATCTCGGTGACACTTTTGTGGTCCGCGAAATCTTCACTCTGGCTCAGGTAGACAACCCGCATTTGCTTAGAGATAAAGAGGCGGCCGCTGTCTGGCTCAATCTTGTCGGCCAGAATGTTGAGGAGGGTCGATTTCCCGGAACCATTTGGGCCAATGAGCCCGGTTTTTGTTTTGGGTTCAAAGCTGAGGGAGATGTCGGTAAACAGGGTGTGGGCGCCAAAGGATTTGGTGATATTTTGGCAACTGAGTAGGTGGGCCATAAAGAAAGAGTAAGAAAGAGTGTGGTTACAGGGGCTGCCGCGCCATGGTCGGTGCTCTTTGCTGCCCGAGCAAGGTAAATATTTTTACAGCAGACTGCGGCAATAAAGTAGTATGCAAGGGGTGCAAAATAACGATTAATGCAGATGACAACAGGTTAGTATAGCGGTTATTTCTAACTTACTAAAGTTTTTTATTACAGAGCATAAACGAGGAGACCATGGCAGAACCAACCCTTACCATTGATACCATTGCAAATATCCTGGCCCTGGCCGCCAAGAATACCCTGGAAAAAAGTACCAAAAAGAAAATAAAATACTCGTCAACCTTTATTGCCGTACCCCGGGTATGCCTGACGCCGGATGTGGGAAGCTTCGTCCAGTTTGCCGGGGATTATAAAGGCCTGGTGGTGATGAATTTTACGGCGGACGCGGCCCTGGATCTCTATCGCTATTATATGCTCACCATGGGCCTGCCGGAAAAGGAACTGGCCAGAGAGGCCACCTCCAGCGAGGTGGTGGATACCATCGGCGAACTCACCAACCAGATTATGGGGCGGGCCATGCAGATGGTGGAGGCAAAATTTGATCTCACCGCCTATTTCGGCCAGCCAAAGGCCCTGGCCCTAAACAGTGCCTTGACCCTTACCCCTGACCTTGATTATCAGGATAACCGCCGGGTGGCCATGAGTATTGAGACCAACCGTTTTCAGATTGAGCTGGCCCTCGAAAAACTTGAATTTATACCATCAGCCGGCTGAAGGGTTTTCTCTTGTCTCATGCCTTCCTGGTCCCACCATTTCCCCGCTGATCCTCGCCGCCTTCCTGTCCTGCAGCAAGGTTTTTCTATGATGATTTCCTTGTTTTTCCATAAGAAAATGGCTGGACAATACACATTATTGTCTTATTGTTGATAAGGTCTGGTGCCGATTTGCTCAGCAAGGGCCTCCTTTTGCCATCTTGAAAAGGCGCAGGAGGACGGTATATGTCTTCCCCTTTGCTGACCCCGGTCTGTTGCCAGACCCTTAACGTAAGATTATTTGCATTTTTTTAGAGGCCCGATCCCGGGAATATCCCGGCTGCCTGCCAAGGCGCCGCGGATTTTTTCCTGATGGAGAGAGGGCCGATACATTTTCAGGAGGTAGTAGTATGGCAGAATGTGGAAGCGGCTCCAGTTGCAAGAGTGGCGGCTGTGGCTCAGTAGACGCGAAGATCGCCCAGCAGGATATGGCAATTTCTTCATCACTTGGCCGGATCAAAAACAAGCTCTTGGTCATGAGCGGCAAAGGTGGGGTGGGAAAGTCCACCGTCTCGGTGAATCTGGCTCTTGGTCTGGCCAATCGCGGCTACAAGGTGGGGTTGATGGATGTTGATCTCCATGGCCCTGATATCTGCCGCATGCTGAGTCTCACCGACCGCCTGCAGGATGCCAATGTCAAGAAGGGCGGGCTTCTGCCCCCCATGCTCTATGGTGAAAACCTCAAGGTTATTTCCCTGGAATATATGATGGAGAATCGTGATGATCCCATCATCTGGCGCGGCCCTTTGAAGGTGCAGGCCATCAGGCAGTTTATTGCTGATCTGGACTGGGGTGATCTCGACTATCTGATCATTGACGCGCCTCCCGGTACCGGCGATGAGCCCCTTTCCGTGGCGCAGAATATCAAGGATGCCAAGGCCATTGTGGTGACCACGCCCCAGGAGATTGCTCTGGCCGATGTCCGCAAATCCCTTAATTTCTGTAAGCACGTCAAGATGGATGTGGTGGGTATGGTGGAGAATATGAGCGGCTTTGTCTGCCCCCACTGCAGCAAGACCGCTGAAATTTTCAAGAGCGGCGGCGGCGAAAAGACCGCCCAGGAGTTCGGGCTCAATTTTCTCGGCAAGGTGCCGCTGGATCCCAAGGTTGTTATTGGTGGTGATGACGGCGCTCCTTATCTGAGTTCTGAAGCGGAAAGTCCCGCCATTACCGCCTTCAGGCATGTTGTTGATAATGTCGAAAGGATCTGCGGCAAGCAGAAGGCGACCCTGGCCATGGCTGATTCCGGTTCCAGCTGCGGCTGCGGCGGCACCTGCAATCCGGAGACCTGCGACTGTTAACGGCGTGTTGTCCCTGTTTTTTTGACCATCAGCTCCACGAAGGGCACAAAGATGCTTGCGTTTTCTTTGTGCCCTTCGTCTGCTTGGTGGTCGCCTAATTTTCCCCCTTTGTGACGAGGTGAAGTGTGTTGATCAGACAGAAAGTTGTGGGTTCCATGGCCGTGTGCTGCTATGTCCTGGGCTGTGAGGAGACCAAGAAAGGTGTTGTTGTTGATCCGGGTGGTGATGAGGCAGCGATCCTTGCCCTTTGCCAGAAGGAGGGGCTCACCATTGAATATATCATTGCCACCCACGGCCATCCCGATCATGTCTGCGGCATTCGGGAAATCAAGGCGGCAACCGGGGCCCAGATCATTATGCATGGCGCTGATGAAGATTTTTTCAACAAGCCCGAGATCAACCAATACTTTGCCATGCTGGGACTGGAACATTCCCCCCCTGCCGATATCCTGGTGAAGGATGGCGACACCATTACCTTCGGCAAACAGAGCCTTAAGGTTCTGCATACTCCCGGTCATACCCCCGGCGGTATCTGTCTTTACAGTGGCACGGATCTTTTCACCGGCGACACCCTTTTTGTAGGGGCCATCGGCCGGACAGATTTTCCCGGCGGCGATATGGACCAGTTCATGGAGGCCATCAAAAAGAAGCTTCTTGTTCTTCCTGATGAGACCGTGGTCTGGCCCGGTCACGGCTATGGCGGCTCCAAGTCCACCATTGGCGAGGAAAAACGCGCCAATCCCTTCATAACCGGAGCCTGAAGATGCGGGAGATTGTCCTTGGTACTGCCGGCCATGTGGACCATGGCAAGACCAGTCTGGTCCGGGCCCTCACCGGCATTGAGACCGATCGTCTCAGGGAGGAGCAGAAGCGGGGCATCACCATTGAGCTCGGGTTCGCCTTTCTCGACCAGCCCTGCGGCCATCGCCTGGGTATTGTTGATGTGCCGGGCCATGAGAAGTTTATAAAGAACATGGTGGCCGGGGCCAGCGGCATTGATCTGGTGGCCTTTGTTATTGCCGCGGATGAAGGCATTATGCCCCAGACCAAGGAGCATTTTGAGATCTGCCGTCTGCTGGGTATCGACAAAGGACTCATCATCGTCACCAAGAAAGACATGGTCGACCCGGAATGGCTGGAGCTGGTCACGGAGGATATCCGTGATTTTTTCACAGATACCTTCCTGGATGATGCCCCGCTACTGGTGGTTTCCTCCGTAACCGGCGAGGGGATTGACGAGGTGAAAGAGGTCCTGGACCGCCTGGTTGCCAAGTGTGATTTCGCGGAGAGCCATGGCCCCTTCCGCCTGCCCGTGGATCGTGTTTTTGCCATGAAGGGTTTTGGTGCCGTGGTCACCGGCACCTCCATCAGCGGTCGTATCCATGTGGGGGATGAGGTGGAGATCTTTCCCCATCACGCCTTTGGCAAGATCCGCGGTATTCAAAGTCACGGTCAGGGGGTTGAGCTGGTTGAGGCGGGGAAAAGGACGGCCATTAACCTGCAGGGCGTTGATCGGGAGCTTATTAGGCGGGGGGATATGCTGATTACTCCCGGCTGTCTGCAGCCCACCTTCATGCTGGACGCCCGCTTCTTCCATCTCTCCTCCCGGGAGAAACCCTTGAAAAATCGGAGCCGGGTCCGCATCCATCTCGGTTCTGCTGAAATCATGGGCCGTCTGGTCCTCCTGGAGGATGAGGTGCTGGCCGCAGGTGGCGAGACCAACGTCCAGATCCTTCTGGAGGAGCCTGTGGGGGTCTGGCCCGGTGACCGCTATGTGGTGCGCAGCTACTCGCCGGTGACCACCATTGGCGGCGGCGTTATTTACGGGGTGTCCCCCCGCAAACGCCGGCGTTTCAAGCCTGAGAATCAGGAGGCCTTTCAGGTCTATGCCCAAGGCGATCAGGTAGAGATTTGTCTTCTCCACCTCAGGGAAAGCGGCTTTCAGGGGCTCACCTTTGATGAACTGGCGGTGCGCACCGGCATCTTCGGCAATCGCCTCCAGAAGCTTCTCAGTGGCCCGGTCTCCGCCAGCCGGATCATGGTGGTTGAGTCGGAACGGAAACTCATGGTGAGCCGGGAACGGTTTGATGCCCTGGCCGGGGCCATCACCGAGGCCCTTAGCCGCTATCACCTGGCCAACCCGTTGAAAACAGGGCTTGCCAAGGAGGAACTGCGCTCAAGACTCTTTGGCGGCCAGGAGAACAAGACCTTTCAGGCGGTGTTGAACAATCTCCTCAAGAAGGGAGTGATTGCCGCTGAAGACTCTCTGCTGCGCCTGGCCGGCCATAAGGTTGTTTTCCGGGCCGATGAGCAAGAGGTGCAGGCGGCAATGCTTGCCATGTACGAGCAGGCAGGTCTGGTGCCCCCCACCTACAAGGAGGTCCTGGCCCGCTTCCCTGACTTGGCGCCTGATTTCGTCAAGGAGATGCTGCTGGGACTTGTGCAGAGCGGCAAGGTGGTGAAGGTCAATGAGGATCTTTATTTTTACAAAGGCCATCTCGACAGGCTCCAGGAGGAGCTTGTCACCTTTATGAGGAAGGCCGGCGATATTGACGCGCCCCGTTTTAAAGGCCTCACCGGCCTGACCCGCAAGTTTTCCATTCCCTTGCTCGAATATTTCGACAAAGAGAAGATTACCTTGCGGGTGGGCGATACCCGCATTTTGCGGGAGAAAAGATAGCAGGCCCCGGGAGATAAGAAAATCGGCAAGATCAGCGGTAATACCGCAGGGCTCAAAACAGCCCAGTTACGACGCCTGGAGCGCCTCGCCAAGAGGCGGGTCCCCCCTCAACTGGTCATCAGTCCGGAGATGGCCCGGGAGATGGCAGAGATCTCTGCGGAACTTAACCGCCAGCTGGGAGTTCTGATCACCCGCAGCGGTGAGGTGGAAACCGTTATTCTGGGTGATTATCGCCAGATTGTCATCCCTCTTCTCAGCCATCTCCGTGCCGCAGCCGGCCGTTTAAAGGGCGTGCGTTGTGTCCATACCCATCTCGCCCAAGAGGAGATCAGCCAGGATGACCTGATGGATCTGCTTTTCCTGCGCCTTGACCTGATGACCGTGATCATGGTGCGCCAGGGTCTGCCCGACAAAATGCACTCCGTCCATCTGGTGGCCAATCCCGACCAGGGGGAAGACTGGCATTTTCTGCCCCCCCAGGCGCCCACTGCCCAGAGCGGCGATGTCCGGGAGCTCATCGCCTCTGTGGAGCAGGAATTCTCCCGGCTCCGCCCCACCAAGGATGTTGATAAGGGGCGTGACCTCGCCATTCTGGTGAGTGTGACCACCAGCAGCAAGGCCCGGGCCCAGGAGTCCATGGCTGAGCTCTGCGAGCTGGCGCGCGCTGCCGATGTCCAGGTGGCAGAGACGGTTATTCAGCGGCGCCACAAGATTAATCCTAAACTGATTCTGGGCAAGGGCAAACTCAGCGAGATCATGATCCTGGCCCTCCGCCATAATGCCAACCTGCTTATCTTCGACCAGGAACTCAATCCCTCCCAGGTCAATTCCATTGTCAGCCATACGGATCTGCGGGTTATCGACCGCACTCAGCTCATCCTGGATATCTTTGCCCGCCGGGCCTTGAGCCGGGAAGGGAAGCTGCAGATAGAAATGGCCCAGCTCAAATATCTGAGGCCCCGGCTGGGACTGCGGGATGATTCCCTCTCCAGGCTCACCGGCGGCATCGGCGCCCGCGGCCCGGGCGAGACCAAGCTGGAAATCGACCGGCGCCGCATTAATGACCGCATCGCCCGCCTCAATCAGGAGCTCAAGACAGTGGCCAAGGAGCGCTACCGTCGCCGCTCCCGGCGCCGCAAAAAGAACTTGCCGGTGATCAGCCTGGTGGGCTACACCAATGCCGGCAAATCCACCCTGCTCAACACCCTGACCAGCAGCACGATTCTGGCGGAGGATAAACTCTTTGCCACCCTGGATCCCACCAGCCGGCGGCTCCGTTTTCCCGAAGATGTGGAGGTGATCATCACCGATACCGTGGGCTTTATCCGCCACCTGCCCGATGAACTGATGCAGGCCTTTAAGGCCACCCTGGAAGAACTTCAGGAGGCGGATCTGCTCATCCATGTCATTGATATCTCCAATCCCCGTTTTGTCGACCAGATGAGGGTGGTGGAGGATATTCTCCGCGATCTGGATCTGGGCAATATCACCCTGCTCAGGGTTTTTAACAAGATTGACCTGGTGGAGCCGGAGTACCTTGAGGACCAGCTGCGCATGCACGGCGGCATTGCCGTCAGTGCTCAAGACCCGGCAACCCTGCCGCCTTTTATGGATGAGGTCAAGAAAAAGGTGCTGAAGGAGTGGCAGCCATGAGGTCGGCCATCTTCCGGCCCAAGGGGTGGCCCTTTCTTTGTATCATGATTCTGCTCTTTCTGGCCGGCGAGGTAAAGGGGGCTGAAAAGGCCCGGGTCCAGGAGGCCTTTGTGGTCAACTCGCAGACCGACCTGCTCCTCTATTTCAGGGTGGAGGGGGCCATCAGCCCGGAGATGGAAAAAGGCATCTTGAATGGCATCCCCGTGACCTTTGCCTTTTTCGTGGAACTCCATGAGTATCAGGAGCAAAAGGGGCTGGTGCAGGTGGCCAGTCGCACCTTCAGGCACTCCCTTCATTTTGAAACCTTGAAAGAGGAATTTCAGCTGGAGCGGACAGAACACGCCAAAGAGATGGTCAGGGTCAAGGAGTTTGACAAGGCGGTGAGGGCCATGGTGGGTGTCCATGATCTGCCCGTGGCCTCGCTGGCTTTTTTAAAGCCTGGTTCGCGCTATATCGTCAAGATAAAGGCCCGTCTGGCCAAGGAATACCTGCCGGAAAAATTCAAAAACGTCATGACCTTTATCAAGATGTGGGATTTTGAAACCAAATGGCATGAGCTCGGTTTTACCATGGCTCCTGCCCTGCCTGCTGAAGAAGAGGGTGTAAAGTCCTCTCGCAGCCGCTGAAATTGTGAGCTGAAGAAATAATTGTGGCCATAAGCGATTTTACCCGACAAGAAGAGCAGAAGTCCCACCGCAAAAAAAGGCGGATCTGGTGGATTATTGCCCTGTGTCTCCTCCTCATGGCCGGGCTCACCTTTCTTGAGACCCGGGTCCTTGAGCTGGGTACCGTGCATTTTCCGGTGAGCGGCAATGTCCTTGTCTATGTCCTGATTAATTTCAATGTCCTCCTCCTGCTGCTCACTGTTTTTCTGGTCCTGCGCAATCTGGTCCAGCTGGTTTTTGATCGACAACGGAAGATTCTGGGGACCAAGCTGCGGACAAAGCTGGTTATTTCTTTCATGTCCATGGCCCTTATCCCCACCAGTATCCTCTTTTTTCTCTCCCTGCAATTTGTCTCCACCTCCATGGATTATTGGTTCAATATCAAAGTGGAGCAGGCCCTTGAAGAGTCTTTGGACATAGCCCGTAATGTCTATCAGGAAGAGCGGCACGTGGCCGGCAGGCTGGGGAAAAATATCGCCCTGCAGCTGGAATCAAACCGTTACCGGCAGCTCACGGATACGTCCCTGGATATCTTTCTGGATGATATTGTGGAGAGCCGTGGCCTCGCCTCCCTTGCCCTGCTTGGTGAAAATAGGCAGATAAAGGTGATGGCCCTGGTGGAAGGGCTTGCGCCCCGCGATATGCCGGACATTCCCGAATCCCTGATCCGCAGGGGGCTGAATGGGGAAAAAGGGCTGGATATCATCCAGAAGACCGCCAAGGGGGAACTGGTGCGTAATGTGACCCTGGTTCGTCTGGGCCATGAGCGGCTGGAACCCCATCTCCTGGTGACCTCACTGCTTGTGCCGCAGGAAAAGATTGACCAACTGCACAAGATTGCCGCCGGCCTTGAGGGCTATCGCCAGCTCATGCTGCTCCAGCAGCCCATTAAGACCAGCCTGCTCGTTATTCTGCTTATTGTCACCCTGCTGGTGATGTTCTCGGCAATCTGGTTCGGATTTTACGTGGCCGGCGGCCTGACCACGCCCATTGGCAAGCTGGCCGATGCCACCAGGCGGGTTGCCGATGGTGAGCTCGATTTTGTTATTGAGAAGGAATCAGGGGATGAGATGGGTACCCTGGTGGAGTCGTTTAATAAGATGACCCGGGATCTCCTCATCGGCAAGAGGAGCCTTGAGCAGTTCAACCTGGAGCTGGAAAACAGGCGGCGCTATACCGAGACCATCCTGCAGAATGTGCCGGCCGGGGTTATTTCCCTGGACAGCCGGGGCCATATCACCTCCATTAATACCTTTGCCGAGACCCTGCTCAACATTGACCCGCAACGACTTCTGGGGCATGATTATAAAAACGTCCTTGCCCCCCAGCACAGCGCGGTACTTGATCAGTTTTATGCGGAACTGGTCCGGACCGGCAAGATGTTCCTGGAGATGCCGCTCCAGCTTTCCGTGGGCAATGAGACCTTTTCCCTGCGGGTCAAGATAACCAGGCTGCATGACGAAAGCGGTGAAGACCTGGGGGTGGTTCTGGTCTTTGATAATCTCACCGAGCTTGAAAAGGCCCAGCGTATGGCGGCCTGGCGCGAAGTGGCGCGGCGGATTGCCCATGAGGTCAAAAATCCCCTCACCCCGATTCAGCTCTCTGCCCAGCGCCTGCGCAAGCGATATCTTGACAAATTGGCAGGGGAGGGTGATATCTTTGATCTTTGTACCAGGACCATTATCGCCCAGGTGGATGAGCTGAAGCATCTGGTCAGTGAGTTTTCCAGTTTTGCCCGTATGCCGGCGGTCCAGAAGAAACGCAGCGACCTGGTGGCCATGGCCCGGCAAACCCTCTTTATGTATCAGGAGGGTCATAAGGAGGTGCACTTCCACCTTGTCTGTGACCAGGAGGTCCCTCTCTTCCTTTTTGATCGCAATCAGATGGAAAGGGTGCTGATCAATCTCCTGGATAATGCCGTGGCTGTTGTGCCCCAGAGAGAAGGCGAGGTCATTGTGGAGCTCAGGGTGGATCCCAGCCAGAGTCAGGTCTTTCTTGAGGTCCGCGATAATGGGCCCGGGGTGGGGGATGAGGATAAACTTCATCTTTTTGAGCCCTATTTCACCACCAAGAAGACCGGCACCGGCCTGGGTCTTGCCATAGCCACCACCATTGTCGCTGATCATGGAGGCTATATACGGGTCAAGGATAATATACCCACCGGGGCCCGCTTCATTGTGGAACTCCCCCTGGTATCATAGGAAAAGTATGGCCAAGAAAATTCTCATAATTGATGATGAAGAAACCATTCGGGAGTCGGTGGCCGGCATCCTGAGTGATGAAGGTTTTACGCCCCTGCCCGCGGCCAGCGCCCGGGAGGCCTTTGCCCTTCTGGAGACCCAGGCCGTTCATGTTGTGCTGCTTGATATCTGGATGCCCGAGATGGACGGCATGGCAGCCCTGCCCAAAATCAAGGAGCTCTATCCGGATCTGCCGGTGATCATGATCTCCGGCCATGGGAATATCGAGACCGCCGTGCAGGCCACCAAGATGGGGGCCTTTGATTTTATAGAGAAGCCCCCTTCCTATGACAAGATCATCTTGGCCATCAACAATGCCCTGCACTTTTCGCGGCTGGCCCGGGAAAACGAAATTCTCAGGGGCAAGCAGGGGCACCAGTCGGAACTGACCGGCATCTCGCCGGCCATCAATGCTGTCCGCGACCAGATTCTCAGGGTGGCGCCGACCCAGGCCTGGGTCCTGATCAGGGGCGAGCACGGTACCGGCAAGGAACTTGCCGCCCAGATGATCCATGGCCACTCGTCGGCCAAAGACAAACCCATGATCGAGGTGAACTGCGCCGCTATCCCCGAAGAGCTTATTGAAAGCGAGCTCTTCGGTCATGAGAAAGGGGCCTTTACCGGGGCCACCACCAGCAAGCGCGGCAAGTTCGATCTGGCGGACGGCTCCATCCTCTTTCTTGATGAGATCGGCGACATGAGCCTGAAGACCCAGGCCAAGGTCCTGCGTATCCTCCAGGAGCAGAAGTTTGAGCGGGTGGGAGGGGCCAAGACCATTTCTGTGGATGTGCGGGTGATTGCCGCCACCAATAAGGATCTGGAGGCGGAGATTGAAGCCGGAAACTTCCGGGCCGATCTTTTCTACCGTCTCAATGTGGTGCCCATTACCCTGCCGCCCCTTCGGGAGCGCCTGGAGGATCTGCCCCTGCTGGTGGAGGATCTCATGAAGGGGTTTCAGCGCAAGGGCTTTGGCAGAAAAAAATTCCTGCCCGGCGCCCTGCATGCCATGCAGCGCCACCACTGGCCGGGTAATGTCAGGGAGTTGCGGAATTTTCTGGAAAGGCTTTCCATCATGTCACCGGCGGCAGAGGTCTCGGGTGAGCAGGTTTCCCAGATTCTGGGGGGGGAGATGGTGCGCTCTCGGCCCGAGCAGGGCGGCTCACAGGCCTTGTCAGGCCCTGGCGGTGAAGCTGCTTTGGCCGCGGCTATGACTTTTAAGGATGCCAAGAAGCAGTTTGAGGCCGATTTTCTCAAGGCGAAGATCGCCGAAAATGAGGGGAATATCTCAAAAACAGCTGAACAGATTGGCGTGGAACGGAGTCATCTGCACAAGAGGATCAAGGCCCTGGGTCTTGACTGATTTTTGGCAATATGCACCGGCACGTCTGGTCTTCGTTCATTTAGTCCTTTTTAAGATAGGAGGGAGTGGTCGAAGTCTCAAATGAACGAGGTACGTGAACGAAAGGAGACTCCGATCTAAGGCGCTGGTAAATATTGAGAGGTTTGACTTTTACCCCATGGAGAGTCTCTGCCGAGAAGGTAATGGCATTAATATTGATGGACTCGTAGATAGCGTAGACTTCGAAAAGTCCATCGTGCCGCTTGAGATGGCTAAGCAAAAACTTTGATATGCAAGGAGTGGTGGTGTCGAGGGCGCGGAAGCGTACTGCGGTACGCTGAGCACCCGAGATCCCGCCACGACGCAGGAGATCGAAGTTTTGGCGACGCCATCAATATTAACAGGTGACAAGGTGTTAAACAGGTATGAGTGATGATAAAATGAGTCTGCCCAGTGAAAAGGACCTGGAACGGGAACTGGGTGATTATCTCCGCAATAAATATGGCGGACAGGTTAAGATTGTCTCTGCCGGTATGCTGCCTCTGGCCAGGGAAAAGAAGGTGGAGCAGCAGGCTGAGCGAAGTGAAGAGGCCTTTCAGTTTGATCTGAAGCCGGAAGAGCTGGTCAGATACCTGGACGAATATGTGGTGCAGCAGGGTCAGGCCAAGGCCGTGCTGGCCACCAAGATATGTACCCATTTCAACCGGATCCGCCACGAACTGGAAACAGGACGCTCCATCAAGCGACAGGTGGGCCGGATCAAGTCCAATGTCTTACTTATCGGACCCACCGGTGTCGGCAAGACCTATCTGGTTAAGCTCATTGCCCGCCGGCTGGGGGTGCCTTTTGTCAAGGGGGATGCCACCAAATTCAGTGAAACCGGTTATGTGGGCGGCGATGTCGAGGATCTGGTGCGTGACCTGGTCCGCCAGGCCGATGATGATATCAGCAAGGCCGAGTATGGCATCATCTATGTGGATGAGGTGGATAAGATTGCCGCCACTCCTAACCGCCTGGGCGCGGACGTCTCCAGGGCCGGGGTGCAGCGCGCCTTTTTAAAACCCATGGAGGAGACGGAAGTGGAGCTCAAGGTTCCCCATGATCCTCTTGCCCAGCTGGAGGCCATGGAACATTTCCGGGCCACGGGCAAGCGGGAAAAAAAGGTGGTCAACACCAGAAATATCCTCTTTATCATGAGTGGCGCCTTTGTCGATCTTCCCGATATTGTCCAGAAACGGCGCAATGAACGGGCCATTGGCTTCGGCAGTAAGTTGGAATCAAAAACCCACGGCAGTCGCTCTTTTCAAGAGGTGATGGCCGAAGACCTCATTGCCTATGGATTTGAGAGCGAGTTTGTCGGCCGTCTGCCCGTGGTTGCCGCCTTGAATGATCTGAGCCAGCAGGATTTCGTCGAGATTCTCTCCAGCCCCAATTCGGCCGTGGTGCTGGGCAAGAAAGAGGATTTCAAGGCCTATGGCATTAGTCTCAGTTTTGAGCCCGAGGCCCTGGAGGCCATAGCCGCCAAGGCCGTGCTGGAAAAAACAGGGGCCCGGGGCCTGCTCAGTGTCATGGAAAAGACCCTGCTGCCTTTTGAGAAATCTCTGCCCTCCACAAGACGGCGCCATCTGGTGGTCTCCAGGGAAATGGTGGAGGATCCCCATGGAGGCCTGTTCACCATGCTCAAGGAGACAGGCAGCGATTATCACCGGCGCCGGTCTGAGGCCTTGCGGCTGGCTGAATTTGCCCGTCTGGTGGAGGTTATCGAGCATGCCCATGGTGATTTCCTCCGGGAGCAGGCCGTGGAAATCACTCCCACCCGGCTCAACATGATGGCCGCCCATTGTCTGGATGCCTTGCTGGATGTCCGGGATGTCTGTGCGGATTTCAGCGAGATGATTCATCATATCCGCGATTATGCGGCCACGGTTTCCGTGGATTGTGATATTCATGTCATTCTGGCGGAGGCGGCAATTGATCGGATTTTACAAAAAAGCCGGTTGACCATCCCTTCTGTTACCCAGGTATGTGAGGAGATATTTACCACCCTGGATTATGGTCTGCGTCTTATGGGCCAGAAAAATCTTGACGTTGAACTGGTCATGCCGGTGGCAGCGGTGGACAGCCCGGCTGCCTTTATTGATGCGGTCCTTGATGAGCACTTTCAATTGTGAAAAGGCGAGGGATAAAGAAGTTATAGGAGGCAAAGGAGTTAAAGAATTTTCCCATCGAGTTATTCTTTGCCTCTTTTCTCTTCTCTAACTTCTCTATCTTCTTTATTTCTCTAACTTCTTTCCTGAAAAAAGGAGCTTTCCATGGTTTTTCCCGAATATCGCCCCCGCCGTTTGCGCCGCAATCCCCAGCTGCGCTCCCTGATCAGAGAAACACGCCTTTCCCCGGAGCAGCTGATCTATCCTCTCTTTGTGGTGTCTGGCAAGGGCCGCAGGGAAGAAATCCCCTCCATGCCCGGGGTGTTCCGGTTGAGTGTCGATCAGCTGGCCGCTGAGGCCAAGGAGCTGCTGGGGCTCGGCATCCAGCACGTCCTTCTTTTTGGCGTGCCGGAGAAAAAGGATGCGGCTGCTTCAGGTGCCTATGCCAAGGCAGGCATCATCCAGACCGCCACCAAGGAACTCAAGAACAAGGCTCCCCAGCTCATGGTCACCACAGATGTCTGCATGTGCGAGTATACCGATCATGGTCATTGCGGTGTTCTGGAAAGGGGGCAGGTGAATAATGACGCCACCCTGGAAATCCTTGCCAAGATCGCCCTCTCCCACGCCCAGGCCGGGGCCGATATTGTTGCCCCTTCAGACATGATGGATGGCCGGGTGGCGGAGATCAGGGGGGTGCTTGATGAGAATAATTTCGAGATGGTGCCCATCATGAGCTATGCCGTGAAATATGCCTCGGCCTTTTATGGCCCCTTCCGGGATGCGGCGGAATGTGCGCCGCAGGAGGGGGATAGAAAGGGGTACCAGATGGATCCCGCCAACAGCCGGGAGGCCTTGCGGGAGGCCACCATGGATGTGGATGAGGGCGCGGATATCCTCATTGTCAAGCCGGCCGTGGCCTATCTTGATATCATCCGCTCCCTGCGGGATGAGTTTGATCTGCCCATTGCCGCCTATCATGTCAGCGGCGAGTATGCCATGATCAAGGCGGCCGCCGCCAACGGCTGGATAGATGGCGAGCAGGTCATGCAGGAAACCCTGCTCTCCATCACGCGGGCCGGGGCTGATATTATCATCACCTATGGTGCCAAGGAAATGGCCAGAATGCTCAACAGCTGAGCCTTTTTTCCTGCCGGCCCTCCCTGCCGGGCAACGGGACCGAAGTTGCCGGGTATGAAAGCAGCTCTTAAGCGGGGGGAAAGGGCGGGCCAGATTTTTATCTCTTATGACTGCTCACCCCATGGCACCTCAATTACAATACCCACCGGAGTTGTAACTGCTTGCCGGGTGCCGGAGATTTTCGTGAGCGGGCAGGCGCCGCGTATATGTCCTACGTAAGCCGGCCTGATCGCGGGAAGATTCGGTGTCCTGTGAGCAGTTACTATCGCTCTGGATCTTGGTCATGGAGAGCGCGGTCAAGGAGGTATTGTGGCTTGACATTGCCCAGGGCCGCAAAAATGGTCCCCATCAGATGGGGATCCTCCTGGTAAAGCCGGGTCATCATCTGGCGGATGGTGTGGCGCTTGGTGCTGTCTGTTAAGGGGCAGGGGTTGGCCACCGGCGCCAAGCCAAAGAGCCGGGCCAGTTCTTCGATGTGGGTTTTCTGCAGATAGGCCAGGGGGCGGATAATGGCTAGTTTTCCGGCAAAGAGGTCCTGTCTGGGCACCATGGTGGAGAGGTTGCCGCCGTAAAAGAGGTTGATGAAAAAGGTCTCAATGATGTCTTCCTTGTGGTGTCCCAGGGCCAGCTTGGTGCATCCTTTCTCCCGGGCCAGGTTGAAGAGCCTGGTGCGCCGGTTGCGGGCGCAGTGAAAACAGGCCCCAGAACTTTCCAGCTCAAAGGCGTCCCTGCCGATGGTGGTTTGGACGATCTCATGGGGGACACCGGTTAAGGCCAGCTGCCGCTCAACAAGCAGGGACGTCTCTGAGCTGAAGCCCATGTCAAGATGGACCGCCTGGACGGTATAGGAGATGGGGGCCTTTTTCTGCCATAGTTTGAGGATGGCCGCCAGGACAAGACTGTCGACGCCTCCAGAGACCGCCACCAGAACCCGGTCGCCATCTGCCAGCATCTGATATTCATGGAGGGCCTGGCCGATGAGACGATTAAGAGAAGCGGGCAGAGGAGGCATGGCTAAAAAAAATGAGAATTGTGAATTCCGTGGTCAGAATTCAGAATGGCGAGCCCGGGCCAGGATGGATGAGGAGTCTATGCCGGTGGTTGTCAGACGTTGAGCTTGGCTGGCACGATATCAGGGGATCGTCAGATGGGGACAGTCGCTGAATTTGCGCACCACTCCTTCTTGTAAAAGGGTTTCCGCAGAAACAAATTGAAAATGGCGCCTTGCGGCCTTGCTAAAGGAAAAGAGGTCGGAAAGGAGGGTCTTTTGTGTTTCCTGATAGCTGCCCCTGCACAGAATCCGGCCGCTCTCTACATGGATGAGGCTGTAGTCGAAACCCACGGAGGCGGGCTCCTCGGCCCCATATTTAGTGCCTTCCAGCTGTTGATAGGTGTTGAGGTTGGTGACAAGGACGGCGTCGCCTTGGGCCCCTCTTCCTATGTGCCGGGCCCGCTGATGGAGGTCGCCGATAAAGGTGCCCATCAGCGCTTCCTGCTGCCCGGCCGACAGGATGGTGACGTTTTTCTGCAGGCCAAAATACTGGGCAACAAGAGTGTTCAGGACCGTGCAGCCCTGGTCAAGGCGGTGAGCGGCGGCACTATTGTCGCCGCTGTCCACCCGATCATGCTCGCACCGCAAAACAACAATGGACTCCAGGGTCACTTCCCCGGCGCTCTCCCTCTCCATCTCATTGTTGCCCTGCCCGCTCCGGTCGGCACAGGCAGGGAGGAAAAAGAGGGCGCAGGCAAAGATAAATCCAAGAGGTCGCATCATGGCTGTTTCCGGTGGAGTTGACGGGATTACAAGGTTCCTTTTGAGGAAAGGGTGCCTTTTATTCTCGGGTCAATGGTGGTGGCCTGGTCAAGGGTTCGCCCCAGGGCCTTGAAAATGGCCTCAATAATATGGTGGGTATTAACACCATATTTCACTTCCACATGCAGAGTCAATCCGCAGTTGAAAGCGAAGGCCCGCAGAAACTCCTGGACCATGCTGGTGTCAAAGGTGCCTGTCTTCTGATCAAGGGCGACCACATCAAAATGGAGAAAGGGCCTGTTGGAAAAATCCATGGTGACCCGGGCCAGGGTCTCATCCATGGGGAGAGCGCAATGGCCGTAACGGCTGATGGCCGAAAAATCAGCCAGGGCCTCCTTAAAGGCCTGGCCCAGACAGATGCCGACGTCTTCCACGGTGTGGTGGTCATCAACCTCAGTATCCCCCTTGGCCTGGAGGGAAAGGTTGAAAAAACCATGCACCGTGAGCAGGGTGAGCATGTGGTCAAAAAAGGGGACACCGGTGCTGATCTCGGCCTGGCCCTGGCCGTCAAGGCAGAGGTTCAGTTTGATGGATGTTTCCTTGGTGGTGCGGACAAGGGTGCTTTCTCGGCTGGGGACAAAAGCCATGGCTTGACTCCATTATCATCGTGACGATAAAATTGATTATATGATGGCGTCGTAAAAAACTCCGATCTCCTGCGTCGTGGCGGGATCTCGGGTGCTCAGCGTACCATATGTACGCTTCCGCGCCCTCGACTCCACCACTTCTTGGATATCAAAGTTTTAGCTTAGCCATCTCAAGCGGTACGATGGACTTTTTACGAATCCATCATATATGGTGTAACGATTTGTTTTTTTTCTTCTTTCTTATACCAGCATCCTGGAGAGTGCCGCAAGGGCAAGATCAGGATATCAGCAAAAAGAGAGGGGGTAAAGCCAGGGGCTGCAAGGTGTTGTCTGCCTTCTCCCCAGGGGGGCAGAACGGCAAATTTTTTATTGACAAGGGTCACGAGTTCCGATATAACTCCCCCTGTTTCGCACTGCTTGTCAGTAAAGAGGCGGGAATAGCTCAGTTGGTAGAGCACAACCTTGCCAAGGTTGGGGTCGCGAGTTCGAGTCTCGTTTCCCGCTCCATATATACAATATCAAGGTTCGAAGTCTCTTCGGACCTTTTTTCGTCATGGAAACTTGTCTGGCCCGGGATCGCTGGGGTCACCGGTTTCTATATTCTTTAGAGGAACGTATCATGACCACCTATCTGACTCCGGTCAAAGAAATTAAGCGCAAATGGCTTGTTGTGGACGCCCAGAGCCTGGTTCTCGGTCGTCTCGCCGCTGAGGTCGCCACCCGTCTGCGCGGCAAGCATAAGCCTGATTACTCGACTTTTCAGGATGTTGGTGACTTCGTTGTCGTCGTTAATGCCGACAAGGTCAGACTCACCGGTCGTAAGCTGGAAAAAAAGATATACTATCATCATACCGGTTACATCGGCGGCATTAAAGAATGTACCGCCCAGAAGCTTCTTGATGAAGCCCCTGAGCAAGTTATCTATCGGGCCGTGCAGGGAATGCTCCCCAAAAATTCCCTTGGTCGTGCGCAGTTAAAAAAACTCAAGGTCTATGCCGGCGAGAATCATCCCCATGAATCCCAGCAGCCTGAAGAGCTCAAGTTATAGATCGGAGAAAATTGATGCCCCTACAGAAAATATACGCAACTGGAAAACGCAAATGTGCAATTGCCCGCGTCTGGCTCACTGCCGGTGATGGCTCTGTTCTTGTGAACCACAAACACACCATGGCCGAATATTTTGGCGGCGTCATGGATGAGCGTCTTATCCTCAAGCCCTTTGCCCTCACGGATACGGTGGGTAAATATAATGTGATCGTCACCCTGAAGGGTGGTGGTAAGTCGGCCCAGTCCGAGGCTCTCCGGCACGGGATTTCCAAGGCCCTCACCGAGATTGACGCCGAGCATCGCGCTGCCCTGAAAAAGGCCGGCATGCTGACGCGCGATTCCCGGGTTAAGGAGCGTAAAAAATACGGGCAGAAAGGCGCCCGGGCCCGCTTCCAGTTCTCCAAGCGCTAAAATGGTCCAGCACTGGTGCTGGGTTGCTATGCTTATACAAGGGAAGAATGATTTCAGGTCATTCTTCCCTTTTTTTTATGCCTTGTGCCGCGGGCCTTTGTGGCCCCTGGCAGCAGGGTTTTCACGATAAAAGGTGCATGCCATGTCTAAAATTGGAATTGTTGGTGCCTCGGGCTATACAGGCGTTGAACTGGCCAGACTGCTGGTCAATCATCCCGATGTTGAACTTGCTGTTGCCACCTCCCGGCAATATGCCGGTCAGAAGCTTGCCGATATCTATCCCAATCTGCGGGGACTTACTGATATCGTCCTTGAGGATGTGGTGATCGAGGACCTGGTTGACCGGGCGGATCTCTTTTTTACGGCTGTGCCGCATCAGACGGCCATGAATATTGTTCCCGCCTTTCTGGCCGCCGGCAAGAAGGTGGTGGATCTGAGCGCTGATTTCCGCATCAAGGATGCCCAGGTCTATGAGGCCTGGTACCAGGCCCATATTGCCAAAGAATTCCTGGCCGAGGCGGTCTACGGCCTGCCGGAGATCAACCGGGCCCAGATCAAAGGGGCGCGGCTGGTTGCCAATCCCGGCTGTTATCCCACGGCCATTCTTCTTGGTCTTGCCCCTCTTCTGAAAAACGGCCTGGTGGATCCAGCCACCATCATTGCCGATTGCAAATCAGGCGCTTCCGGGGCCGGTCGGGCCGCAAGCGTTGCCACCCTCTATTGCGAGGTCACCGCCGGCTTCAAGGCCTACAAGGTGGGCAGCCATCGTCATACCCCGGAAATCGAGCAGGAGATCGGCAGACTGGCCGGCCAGGAAGTTGCCATCTCCTTCACCCCCCATCTGGTGCCCATGGTCCGCGGTATTCTGAGCACAGTCTATGCCGGCATGGCCAAAGAGGTCACGCAGAACGAGGTGGATGATCTCTACCGGGACTTCTATCAGGACGAGCGTTTTGTGCGGCCCTGTCTGCCGGGTACCTTTCCGGCCACCCACTTTGTCCGGGGCAGCAATTTCTGTGATGTCGGCTGCAAAGTGGATCTGCGTACCGGCAGGCTGGTGATTATCTCCGCCCTTGATAATCTGGTGAAAGGGGCGGCCGGCCAGGCCGTGCAGAACATGAATATCCTTCTGGGGCTTGACGAGGCGGCCGGCCTGGGGGTTGTGCCCCTCTTTCCGTAACCCCATGCGCAACATCAAACTGCTCATCAGTTTTGACGGTACTGATTTCTGCGGCTGGCAGCGTCAGAAGAATAAGCTGCCCACCCTGCAGGGCGTTATTGAAGAGAAACTGGCCATTATCTGCAACCAGCCCGTGACTCTCCACGGCGCCGGCCGCACAGACCGCGGCGTCCATGCCCTGGGCATGGTGGCTCATTTTCTGTGCAGTTCAGATATTGCCTGCTCCGGCCTCCAAAAAGGACTTAACAGTCTGTTGCCGGAGGCAATCCGCATCTTGGCGGCGGCAGACGTTGACCACCATTTCCATGCCAGAAAGAGCGCCCGGGCCAAGACATACTGTTACTATTTCTCCACCGCCCCCCTGGTGGTTGCCACCAGGAGACTCTATGTAACCTCCCTGCCGGGCCCCTTTGATCAGGCAGAGGTTGCCCGGTGCCTGGCGCATATAGTGGGCTGTCATGATTTTTCCTCCTTTGAAGCCGTCGGTTCCAGGGATAGAACCCGAACCACGGGACGGGGAGCAGTGCGCACCATTATGGACGCCTCCCTCATGCAGGACCAAAATCCGCACCACTTTAAACTGCTCTTGCGTGGGGATGGATTTCTGCGTAAGATGGTACGCAACATTGTCGGCACCCTCTTTGAGGTGGGCCAGGGCCGGATGAGTGCCCGCCGTTTCCAGGCGGCCCTGGCGGCCAAAGACCGTCACCAGGCCGGGCCCACTGCCCCTGCCTGTGGCCTCTTTCTGGACCATATCGAATATGACCAAGGGGAATCGGTAGCCGCCTCTGCATTGGTAAAAAAGAATCAACATTAACTACTTATCTCAAAAGGTATGGAAATGAGCGAGCAAATCATCGCATTGTCAGCCAGGATGTCTCAGATCAAACCCTCTCCCACTCTGGCCGTGAATGCCAAGGCCAAGGAGATGAAGGCCGCTGGGGCGGATATCCTCAACTTCAGTGTTGGGGAGCCTGATTTTCCCACCCCGGATCATGTCTGTGAGGCGGGTAAGCTGGCCATTGACGAGAAATTCACCAGATATACGGCGGTGCCCGGTATTCTGGAGCTGCGGCAGGCCATTGCCCAGCGCTATAAGGATGATCATGGCTGGGAGTATGATGCGGACCAGATCCAGGTTTCCTGCGGCGGCAAGCATGGCCTCTATAATATGGCCCAGGCCCTCTTCGGACCAGCTGACGAGGTCCTGATCCCCACCCCTTTCTGGGTCTCCTATCCTCCCATTATCACCTTGACCGGCGCCACCCCTGTGCTTGTGCCTCTGGATGAGAAGGATGACTTTGATCTCACCGCCGAAAATCTCCAGAAATTCATTACCCCCAAGACCAAGGGCATTATCCTCAACTCCCCTTCCAACCCCACGGGCGCTGTTTTTTCTGCCCGGGCCTTGAGGACGGTGGCGGATATGGCCCTGGCCAAGGGCTGGGTGGTGATCACCGATGATATCTATGACACCATTGTCTATGGTGACGAGCCCCTCCCCCATATCCTGGATATCGCCCCGGAGTTGAAGGAGCAGACCATCATCTCCAGCGGGGTCTCTAAGTCCTTTGCCATGACCGGCTGGCGTATCGGCTACAGCCTGGGGCCCAAGCATGTTATTGCGGCCATGAACAAGATCCAGAGCCAGTCCACCTCCAATCCCTCATCCGTTGCCCAGCGCGCTGCCCTGGCCGCTGTTTCCGGGCCCCAGGATTTTCCGGCCATCATGAAGGACTCCTTCCTGCCCAGGCGCGATTATATTATCAGCGAATTGACCTCCATCCCCGGCCTCACCTGTGTGGTGCCCAACGGCGCCTTTTATGTCTTCCCTAATTTTTCCGCCTATTATGGTAAATCCTATGACGGCAAGGTCATCGAGGGTTCCGTGGACATGTCCGCCTATCTCCTTGAAAAGAGCTTCATGGCCACGGTGCCCGGTGCGGCCTTTGGGGCGGATGCCTTTGTCCGCTTCTCCTTTGCCGCCTCCATGGCGGACATCAAGGAAGGCATGAAGAGACTGAAAGAGGCCCTGGCCAAGCTGCAATAGTATCGGCAGCATTGTTTCCACCCCAGCGACCTTCCCGGTCAGAGCCGCCCTGCTGCTGCTCCAGGCAGCAAGGCCCAAAAAAAGGCGCTTCTCAATTTATTGAGAAGCGCCTTTTTTATGCGGTGCAAGAGGAAGGAAGGGTCTAGTGCAGTGTATCACTTAAAGTTTCGTATATTTATGCAACTCTACCTTTAACCACAAAGGCATTCTTTTTAATACCCCCTTGAGGGG
>JAVLBA010000044.1:0-22593 GCA_031581485.1 Desulfurivibrionaceae bacterium
TTTGTGCCTTCGTGTCTTTGTGGTTCGTATGCAATAACGAAATTCTACACGTACATTTAAGTTTTACGGAGTACTAGGTGACGTCCTGCCGGTTGGAATCCGGACCATGCGCAGAATGGAAACCGGGTTTGCGGCTGCTTTTTTGGCAATGGTCTGGATTATAGCCTCGGGAATGCATAGTGTGCTCCAGAAGCGGGAAAAATGAGGGATGACACCAGGCTCTGGACGGCCATGCTCTGGCGGTGGAATCTATACTACCTAACTGCTGGGGATGCGCAAGAATGATTTTGGATGAACAGGAATACAGAGGGGGCCTTACGGCCATTCCTGCCCCCGATGCCGCCACTCTGCGCCTCTGGTCGCTGGTGTTGAGCGCCGTGGCAATCCCCCACATAGTGGGGGAAGCGCCGGAAGAGTATGCCATCTGGGTGGCCCCTGCCGCCATCCATGCTGCCCAGCACCAGATCTTCCTCTATGAAGAAGAAAATAGACCGCAGCCAGATGGCCAGGAGCGCTATCAGGACAAGGATTATTTCAACCCGCCTACTTTGCTGATTATGGGGCTTTTTGTCTTCTTTTTTCTGGAGACCGGCCCCTGGCAGGATCATTCCCTCTGGTTTGCAAGTGGCGCGGTGAACAGGGAGGCAATACTTTCCGGGCACCAGTGGTGGCGTTTGCTAACCGCCCTTACTCTCCATGCCGATGTGGTCCACCTGGTGGGCAATGTTGTGCTGGGCGGGGTCATTATCCACCTGCTCTGCAAGGTTCTGGGCACGGGCCTGGGCTGGGCCCTTATTGTCATGACCGGGGTCAGCGGTAATCTGGTCAATGTGATGCTGCACCGCAGTCAGCACCTGTCGGTGGGTTTTTCCACCGCTGTTTTCGGCGCGGTGGGCCTTTTATGCGGGCTGGAGATGGTGCGGCGCCGCCGGTGGCAGGGGGTGTTGCTTGCCCTGGGTGCCGGTCTCGGCCTCCTGGCCATGCTGGGAACCGGTGGGGAACGGGTTGATTTGGGTGCCCATCTCTGGGGATTTGTGGTGGGGCTGGTAATGGGGGGAGTCACTTCTTTCGGCCGCCAGCGGGCCGGCGGCTATCCAGGTTTTTTGCTCCAAGCCGCCTTGTTTTGGTCAGTGCTTGTTCTGGTGTGGCAGGCGTGGCGTCATGCTTTGGGTTTTGGTTGAAAAATAGTCATAAATAGGTGATACTACAAAATCCTCTTCTTGATACCTTCAGGCCAACTGCTCCTGAAAAAGGTTCAAGGTGTGGAGTTTCTCTCTGCTGCCTCTGTTTATTTCAGGAACAGCTTTTGGGCAGCACGATATTTTATAAAAAAATTAGGAGAACATTTATGTCCTGGCAAGATGAGCAGCCCCAATGGGGCAAGAAAAAAGGGCCATCCTCTCCGGAGGATTTCATTGCTGCCCTGCTCAAAAAGATTAAAGACAGTTTTGAGGGTGGCGGCAATAAGGGGGGCGGTTCTGCTCCTGGTTCAGGTGGCAATACGCCCAGTCTGAAGGGAGGCCTTGGTGTCTTTGGTCTTATTATTGTGGTCATTGTCGGCATTATTGTCCTCCGTTCTTCTTTTTACACCCTTGATGAGGCCAAAGGAGAAAGGGGCGTGGTTCTGCGTCTGGGTAAGTTTTATACCTTGACCGAGCCGGGCCCCCATTTGAAGGTCCCCTTTATTGACGAGGTCTTTAAGGTCTCGGTCTCTGAGGTGCGGAAGGAGGAGTTTGGTTTCCGTTCCCGGTCCCAGAATCAGAAATCCGTCTTTGCCAAATCGGGCTACACCAGTGAATCCCTGATGCTGACCGGTGACAAGAATGTCATTGATGTGGAGTGGATTGTTCAATATCAGGTTCAGGATCCCTATAAGTTCGCCTTTAATGTCCGGAATGTTCCCCAGGCCGTCCGCGACGTCTCTGAGATGGTAATGCGCCGGATGGTGGGTAACCACAGTTTTGATTATGTCCTTAATAACCGTGAGATGATGGGCGCTGATGTGGCCCGGGAACTCCAGCAGACATTACGGGACTATAACAGCGGCGTGAATATTGGTGAGGTGCGTTTCAAGGACGCCACTCCTCCGGATGAAGTGAAGCCCGCCTTTAATGAGGTGAATGAGGCGGATCAGGATATGAAGCGGTTGGTCAATGAAGCAGAGCAGCAGTACAATAATGTTATTCCCAAGGCCCGCGGCCAGGCCAAAGGTATGATTGAGGAGGCTCATGGCTATGCCATTGAGCGTACCAATATTGCCAAGGGTGATACTGCCCGATTTCTCTCCGTACTTGCGGAATATGAGAAGGCCAAGGTCGTGACCAGGAAAAGACTCTATCTGGAGAGCATGGAAACAGTGCTGCCCAAGCTCAGCGAGATCTATGTCATCGATAAGGAGCAACGCTCTCTCCTGCCGCTGCTCAATGTCAGCCCTGGGCAGAAATAGGCGGATGGCTGCAGAGTTGATTTCATTTCATCTATCAGGCGGTCTTTTGGGGCCGCTTAAACATAAAGAGGAATTTTCATGAAAGTCGGTAAAATAGCACTTCTCTTTCTCGTCCTGGTGGCGGCCGTGGTCGTCTGGGATGGTTTTTACATCCTGCCCGAGGGGCAGCAGGCCGTGGTCACCCAGCTGGGTGCCCCGGTTGGGGAACCGGTCACCTCAGCCGGCCCCCATTTTAAGATGCCAGTTCTGCAGAAGGTCCGTTACCTGGAAAAGAGAATTCTTATCTGGGACGGCAAGCCTAATCAGGTGCCCACCCATGACAAGACCTTCATCTATATAGATACCACGGCCCGCTGGCGGATCAGTGATGCCATGGTCTTTATGCAGGCGGTCCGCAATTACGCCGGAGCCCAGGCAGTCCTTGACGATATCATCGACTCTTCTGTCCGTGACATTGTCAATAAGAATAACCTGGTGGAGATTATCAGAAGTTCTGACTGGGATGTCGCCCTGGTGGGAGATAAGGGGGCGGATTTCCCGGAAATTGTGGAGCTTGGTCGGGACAAAATTGCCGAGCGTATTTTTCTGAATGCCGGGGAGGTTACCCCCAAATATGGCATTGAGCTTGTTGATGTCATGTTCAAGAGGGTGAATTATATTGATTCCGTGCGCAGCAAGGTCTACGGACGCATGATCTCCGAGCGCCAGCGTATTGCTGCTGAGAAACGATCCGTGGGTGAGGGGCAGAAGTCTGAGATTCTTGGTAAGCTGGAGCGTGAATTGAAGGATATCACCTCGGGTGCCCGGCGTGAGAGTGCAGAAATCAAGGGGCGGGCTGATGCCACAGCGGCAAAGATTTATGCCGATGCCTACAGCAAGGACCCTGAGTTCTACTCTTTTTCCAAGAGTCTCCAGAGTTATGAAAAGATAGTGGACGCCAATACCAAATTCATTATTTCCTCGGATTCCGAGTTCTATAAATACTTTGACAAGCAGTAGGGCGTTGTCTTGCCCTACTGAGTTTCTGTAGATTCGTCGCCGGCTGTTGGATAGGCCGGGCGCTGAGAGGCCGCATCAAAAATGATGCGGCCTTTTTTATGGGCGAGTTCCTGCAGGCGGGCCAGCTGCGCCTCGGTGCTTATTTCACTCACTTCCAGTTGCGTGAAACGGCAAGGGCAGCTGATGAGCTGCCCCTCACACCAGGGGCAGACCTCAAGGGGACATCCAAATTCATGAAGTTCCCCCTCAAGACAATAGCAGACCGGGCAGACCTTGCTGGTGATAAAGTCCGGGGAATAGGGCGCAAGGCCCGTGAAGTCGCCATGTTTTTTCTCAAAACTTTTCTGAGCAGCAAAACCATAAAAATGGAGAATGTCTTCCCGCAGCCCCTCCCGTGGTGAGCCGCCATATTCGGCATGGTCGTGGTTGGCGAGATAAAAGTAGGAAGAGCGGCTGGTGGTCACCAGAAAGAGCATCTGGCCCTGATGACGCTCCAGGAGCACAAGGCCGATGATGCACTCTTCCACCGCCTCGGGCAGGCTGCTGTAAAAGCTGTGGAAGATATTGATGGCAAGGGGGTCATGGCCAAAGGTATGAACCAGCTCCCGGGCCTGTTTCTGCTCCTTTTTGGGCACGCCATACTCGATAAGGATATCCAGCTCTGTAAACTTCTGTGCAATCATTTTTTGTCTTCCGTTAAGCCCCGCGTAATTGCCTCATGCCAGAAGCGGGTCTCCTGGCCGATGTCTGGGGCGGCGGTCAACGCCGTAACCACGGCCAATCTTCTGGCCCCCAAGGCGGTGAGTTCAGCGATATGCCCCTTTTTTATGCCGCCCATAACGGTGAAGGGGAGGTCGGAGTGGGCTGAGTAGGTGGCAATGGCCTGGGGACCAATAAAGGTGTGCAGGCCGGTTTTTGTTTTGGTGGCATAGAGGGGGCCGATGTTGTAATAGGATGCGCCGTTTTCCCGGGCAGTGGCCGCCTCTTCCTGCGTATTTGCGGAGATGCCGATGAGGAGATCCGGAGCCACTCTGCGGGCCTCCCGGGCCGGGATATCCTGGTTGCCCAGATGGAGCCCGTCCGCCTCGGCCAGAAGGGCGATGTCAAGGCGGTTATTGACGATGAAGAGGGCACCGGCCTCGGCTGTCCTCTTCCTGAATTCCTTGGCCTTGGCAAGGAGAGTCCGGTCGTCGGAGGTCTTGTCGCGAAGCTGCACGATCTTGGCGCCGCCGGCCAGCACCCCGGTCAACCATTCAAGATCCGTGCGGCCGCAGGCCAGTTTTTCGCAGGAAACCGGATAGACGGTGACCTGCTCTGTAAAATATTGAACTCGCTGGCTATATGTCATGGGCAAGGGTGTCATAGTTTTTATCTCTTTTTCTGGTAAGTACTTGAAATAGAATGGTAAAAATTGTTACTGCTTGAAATTTCCTACCGTTTCTTTTAAGGTGCTTTGTTGAGAAGAAAAAGAATAAAAACAAAATACCTATTTTAAAGGTAAAGCTTGTCATCGTCAAGGGCGGTGACCTCGTTCCGAAGATGGACCTTGGAATTGATTGATCTTGGTGCCGCAACTATACCGAGTTTACTCAGGAATATTTAGGAAAAAAATAAGGGTGCCGGTGAGGTGACCTTAAGATAAGTCGTGAGGCGGAATTATGTTGTTGGATTGCATATCTGATAAAAAAGCAGAACTTACCCTGGATGGGAAGCTGTATCAGCTTCCCATTATTGAGGGAACAATGGGCGAGAAGGCCATTGATATCCGTTCCCTGCGGGCCGAAACAGGCTACATTACCATTGATTCAGGTTATATGAATACGGGCTCCTGCGCCAGTGCCATTACCTTCCTTGACGGCGAGAAAGGTGTTTTGAACTATCGCGGTTATTCCATCGAGAATCTCGCTGACAATTGTTCCTTTGTGGAGGTCGCCTATCTCCTCTTGCACGGCACTCTGCCCACCCGGAACGAATTGAATAGTTTCAGTGTGTTGCTGAACTGTTACTCCCTTATCCATGAGGATATGGTCCATTTCTTTGACCATTTCCCCCCCAATGCCGCCCCCATGTCCATTCTCTCTTCCATGGTCAACTCACTCTCCACGTTCTATCCGGAGATGAACGAGAATCCCATGGATGATATCGATAATATGTCGGCCCGCCTTATTTCCAAGGTGCGTACCATTGCTGCCTTCAGTTATCGTAAGAGCCTGGGGTCTCCCCTGGTCATGCCCCGACATGATTACAGCTATTGCGCCAATTTCCTCAACATGATGTTCGATTCGCCCGTCAATCCCTATACGGTGAATGGCGAGATTGTTGCCGCCTTGAATAAGTTGCTCATTCTCCATGCCGATCATGAACAGAATTGCTCCACCTCAACGGTCAGACTGGTGGGCAGCGCCCGGGTGAATCTCTATGCCTCCATTTCCGCGGGTATTAATGCCTTATGGGGCCCTTTGCACGGCGGGGCCAATCAGGCTGTTATCGAGATGCTTGAGGAGATTCATAAAAACGGCGATAATTTGAAAAAATATATTGATAAGGCCAAGGATCGCAATGACCCCTTCCGTCTGGTGGGCTTTGGCCACAGGGTCTACAAGAGCCATGATCCCCGGGCCCGCATTATCAAAGAGGCCTGTGATCAGGTGCTGACCGCCTTGGGAATCGTAAATGATCCCCTCCTGGCCCTTGCCAAGGAATTGGAGCAGGTGGCGCTGAAAGATGAATACTTTATTGAGCGTAATCTCTATCCCAATGTTGATTTCTACTCCGGAATTATCTACCAGGCCCTGGGGATTCCGCAGAACATGTTCACTGTCATGTTTGCCTTGGGCCGTCTCCCTGGCTGGATTTCTCACTGGACAGAGATGTGGGGTGATCCCAACTGGCGGATCGGCCGACCGCGGCAGATCTATGTCGGGCCCCAGCAACGTGAATTTGTCCACCTGGATGATCGGTAGTAATTGTAGACGGCCAGGGTGGCTCTTTACAGGTTTCCGGCTTGCTTGAGCAATACCGTTTTCAGAGGAGATTCCCCCTCTCTTCCCCCCATGCCTCTCTGGGTTCATGGCCGCCCCTTTTATACCAGTGCCCTGCGCCGTCAACAAACACCAAAAAGGTGAGGAGTTAGTTGACGGCGCAGGGGGCGTGTGGTAAGAAAAACAGTTTTCTTGGTGATATCAGGGCAAAGGATATGCCTTGGCAATCACGTTTTTTTCTTTGCCGGCCCACCTCTGGCGGCGGAATATTTAATGTCTTTTTGGGCGGAGTATATATTTCATGCGTACTGATATTGTTCATATTGGAGCTGGAGAACTTACCTACGAAATCCGTAATATTGTCAAAGTAGGCCAGAAACTTCAGGAGCTGGGCATTGATACCCACTGGGAAAATATCGGTGACCCAGTGGCCAAAGGTGAGCAGATTCCCCTTTGGATGAAGGAGATTGTCGCTGGTTATGCCATGGAGGATCTCTCTTACGGCTATTGTCCCACCCGTGGTCTGCTGGCCACCAGAGAGTTTATTGCCAAGCGGGTCAATGACCGGGGCAGGGTGCAGATAGGGCCTGAAGATATCCTCTTTTTTAATGGTCTAGGGGATGCAATCAGTAAAATTTTTGGCTTTCTGCGCCGCACGGCCCGCGTTGTGGTGCCCACCCCCAGTTATACCACCCATTCATCGGCAGAGGCCGCCCATGCCGGCGATCGACCCGTTACCTATATCCTTGATCCTGACAACAACTGGTATCCAGACCTCGATGACCTGGAGAAGAGGATCAAATATAATCCGGCCGTGGCCGGTATTCTGATAATTAATCCGGATAATCCCACGGGTGCTGTCTATCCTGAATCGATTTTGCAGGGCATGATCGATCTGGCCAGAAAATATGAGTTGTTTGTTATCTGTGACGAGGTCTATCACCACATCGTCTATAATGGCAAGAAGACCGTGCCCCTCTCCGATATCATCGGCGATGTGCCTGCCATTGCCATGCGCGGCATCTCCAAGGAAATGCCCTGGCCCGGTTCCCGGTGCGGCTGGATCGAGGTCTATAACTCGGACAAGGATCCCATGTTCAAGCAATATGTGGATTCCATCTTGAATGCCAAGATGACAGAGGTCTGCTCCACTACCCTGCCGCAGATGGCCTTTCCTGCCGTGGTAAGCCATCCGCAATATCCGGTCTACCTTCAGGAACGAATTGACCGTTATGAGCGCCGTTCCAATATTGCCTATGATTGTTTGAAGGAAGTTGCCGGTATCAAGGTGAACCGTTCCAACGGTGCTTTTTATATGAGTATCGCTTTTGAAGAGGGTCTTCTCAATCATCAGCAGACCCTGCCCATCGACAATAGCGCCGTGGCCGATCATATTGAAAAATTGGTGAGTGGTGACAATGTTTCCCTTGATAAACGATTTGTCTATTATCTGCTGGGGGCCACAGGCATCTGCGTCGTTCCCCTCTCCTCCTTCGCCACCGAACTTCAGGGCTTCCGGACAACCCTGCTGGAACCTGATGAGAAGACCTTTAGGATGATCTTTGCGACCTTGGCGGCGAACATCAAGCTCTATCTTGGCTCTGCTTAAAAGAGAGGGGGGCGGGTGCAAAAAAAAAGGGCTGGATGATTTTTCATCCAGCCCTTTTTTTTTGATGATGGTTATCAGGGAGTTGGTTTTCTGCCCAGGGATTTTTTCAGCTCGGGCCGGAGATTGTTGGTAAGGGGCAGGCGCTGGAGGAAGTGGTCACGCCTTTCTCCATTAATATTAATGATAAGCAGTCTGTTGACGCCCTTGCCATAGTGGTTGGTAAGGTCAAGGACAGCACCAATAACCACAAGACGGCCGTCACGGATACGGTCTTGGTAGCGTTTCATGGCCCTATCTACCTGATGATCGATATTGTTTTCAACAACCATGTGCACCCGTGCGGCCAAGGAAGGCTTCACCTTCTCTTTTTTGTCAACAGCCTCTCTGGCCGGCAAAACGAGATGGTCCAGGTCGGCCCGGGTTGCGGTGGGCAGGTTCTCATGTCCGCTCAAAAAAAGCGTGATGGCCTCACTGTCGGTGTTGCCGGTTATCAGCAAAATCGGGGAATGTAAAGAGAGAATCCCGTAATCAATGGCGCCTTGGGAGGTCACCATCTGGTTGGCCAGATTTCGAACACTGTGGATCTGGCCATGAGGCGAGGCAAGAATAAAGTGGGGCTCAACCCTGGCGTCTGAATCGGCGAGCCAGGTGATGTGGGGAGCCTGGTTAGGCATGGGGTTCTGGTTCTGCCTACTATCCCGGCCGGGTGACAGGTTTGTTTCCAGAATCTTTTGCAGGACGTCAAAGGGTGGGATGCCTACCCGATGCTTGAGAACGGGACGCATCTCGGCATGAGCAGCGGTGTGGATGCTCATGAGAATGGAGATGAAAAAGATAATATGGGAGGAAAACTTCATCATGGCAGGCCTTTGGCTTGAATTTATGGGCACCCATCCTCATGGGCCCTGCCCCGTTGGAGAGGGCTTGTGGAAACGGTGGCGTGCCGGTCAGATAAAACAAGGTACCCGGACAGCGGCCTCCTCGGTGGGGTCTATTAATGACTCTCGTCTACTCTTGTCGGCATGTTCGGCCATGGTCATAACTCTTTTCTTGGCACCATAATTTTAAAAAGCCCTGCCTTGACAAAGAAAATAGCCATACTTATTGTTGGGTTCAAGTTCGGATTTCTGGGGCGATATACTTTATCACTGTGTGATCCTTCAGGAAATTGATTTAAAGAGTCTCTATCTTATCTTCGTTATCTTGCCATCTTGTCGATGTGAGATGACCTGTATGGTAACCTTCTTGTCTGGGACATGAAAGTGGGACGTGCAGGGGCGGCCGGAAAGCGATTTGTCATAGTTTATTGCGCCATGTATCATAGGAGGATCTAGTGCCAGACAAAGAGAAAAATATTCAGGAGCCTGCCGAGCTGATGCCGGAGGTGGATGAATCTGGGGTGCAGGCAGAGACAGAGCAGGAGCCTGCGGAACACGTTGATGTTGATGAGCTGACCACGGCCCGTCAGGAAAAGCAGGACGTCAAAGACCAGCTGCTCAGGCTTGCCGCGGAGTTTGAAAATTATAGGAAGCGTATGGAACGGGACCGGTCAAGGGACCTGAAGTATGCTGAAGAAAATCTCCTTAAAGAACTGTTGCCGGCCGTGGATAATCTTGAGCGGGCCATTGAGCAGGGGAAGAAATCTGATAATGTCACCGAGCTGTTGCAGGGTGTGGAGATGACCCTGAAAGGGATTGTTGCCACTCTGGAAAAATTTCAGGTCATCCCCCTGGAGTCCCTGGGCCAACCCTTTGATCCCAATCTGCATGAGGCCCTGGCCATGGATCACAGTGATCTGGTCCCTGAAAACCATGTCCTTGTGGAGTTTGAGAAGGGATACTACTATAAGGATAAGCTCCTCAGGCCAGCCAAAGTGGTTGTCTCCAAAGGGGCTGCTGCTGAGTAATACTGCACAGGGGTGGATGAATACCTTGTGGTCACAACGACAACATTTGCATTGAACTATATTTATTAAGGAGTCTACCAGTCATGGGAAAAACAATCGGAATTGATCTTGGAACAACAAATTCCTGTGTTGCTGTAATGGAGGGCGGTGAAGCCATCGTTATTACCAACGCAGAGGGTAACAGAACAACACCGTCCGTGGTGGCCTTTTCTGATAGCGGCGAGCGCCTCTTGGGTCAGGTGGCAAGGCGGCAGGCGGTAACAAATCCTTCCCGCACCATCTTTGCCATGAAGCGTTTCATCGGGCGTAAATTCTCAGACCCTGAGGTCAAAAAATCCATTGAGCTGAGCCCCTTTAAGATTGTTGATTCTAACGGGGAGCCTGCTGTTGAGGTGGAAGGCCAGGTCTATAGCGCGGCAGAACTTTCTGCCATGGTTCTCGGCAAGATGAAGCAGACTGCTGAGGAATATCTGGGCGAATCCGTCACGGATGCCGTTATTACGGTTCCTGCCTATTTTAATGACAGCCAGCGCCAGGCCACCAAGGATGCCGGCAAGATCGCCGGCCTTAATGTGCAGCGCATTATCAACGAGCCTACAGCGGCCTCCCTGGCCTATGGCCTTGATAAAAAAGGGGAAGAGACCATTGTTGTTTTTGATCTTGGTGGCGGCACCTTTGATGTTTCCATTCTGGAAATCGGTGACGGCGTCTTTGAGGTTAAATCCACCCATGGCGATACCTTCCTGGGCGGCGAAGATTTTGACATGCGCATAGTCAACTGGCTGGCCGATGAGTTTAAACGCGACCAGGGTATTGATCTGCGCAGTGATAAAATGGCCCTGCAGCGTCTGAAGGAAGAGGCGGAAAAGGCCAAGAAAGAGTTGTCCTCGGTCATGGAGACAGAGATCAATCTGCCCTTTATTACTGCAGACGCCTCCGGCCCTAAACATCTTAATATCAAGCTCTCTCGTTCCAAGCTGGAATCTCTGGTTGATGATCTTGTTGAACGGACCCTTGATCCCTGCCTCACCGCGCTCAAGGATGCCGGTGTTAGTGCCAGTGACATTGATGAGGTTATCCTTGTTGGCGGTATGACCCGCATGCCCAAGGTGCAGGCCAAGGTGAAGGAAATATTCGGCAAGGAGCCCAATAAGAGCGTCAATCCTGATGAGGTTGTCGCCATTGGCGCCGCCATTCAGGGCGGTGTTCTCAAGGGTGATGTCAAGGATGTCCTCCTTCTTGATGTGACCCCGCTTTCTCTTGGCATTGAGACCTTGGGCGGCGTGACCACCAAGCTCATTGAGAAAAATACCACCGTACCCACCAAGAAGAGTCAGGTCTTCTCCACAGCTGCTGATAATCAGCCGGCTGTATCGATCCATGTGCTGCAGGGTGAACGTGAGATGGCCCGGGATAATAAGTCCATTGGTCGTTTCGAGCTTACTGATATCCCCCCTGCCCCCCGTGGCGTTCCGCAGATTGAAGTTACCTTTGATCTTGATGCCAATGGCATCCTGCACGTTTCTGCCAAGGATATGGGAACGGGCAAGGAGCAATCCATCAAGATCACGGCCTCAAGTGGCCTCTCTGAGGAAGAGATTGAGCGCATGACGCGGGATGCCGAGGCCCATGCTGAGGAGGATAAGAAGCGCAAGGCTCTGGTTGAGGCCAAGAATAACGCCGACTCCCTGATCTATGGTACGGAGAAAAGCCTTAAAGAGGTTGGTGATAAGGTAGATGACGAGACCAAGACAAAGGTGGAAAGCGCCATTGAGGCCGTCAAGAAAAGTATCGAAGGTGATGATGTGGAGGCCATTAAGGCCGCCACTGAGGAATTGACCCAGGCCTCGCATAAGCTTGCCGAGATTATGTATGCCAAGGCCTCTGAGGGTGAGGGGCAAACCGGCCCAGAAGGACCTGCTGCAGGTGGTTCTGAGAAGGGCGAGGACGAGGATGTCGTTGATGCCGACTATGAAGATGTGAAATAACGGCTACTTCTAACGGCTCTTTCAAAAAAAGAAGGAAGTGGAAAAGGGGTGGGGGAGATATCCTCCACCCCTTTTTTTATGAAAAACACTTTATAAGTCTCATCCTTTGTGGTCTATGGGTGTCATCGTTGATTTTGTCTGTGCACTAATAATCTGAAAATAAATAGAATAAAATGAGAATATTGTCAGGTATCCAGCCCTCTGGAAAACTTCATATCGGCAATTACTTCGGCATGATGAAGCCGATGATTGAAAATATGGACAAGGCTGAACTCTATGCCTTTATCGTAAATCTCCATGCCCTCACTTCGGTACAGGATAAAGAGGCCTTGCAGCGTGACACCCTGGGGGCGGCTGCTGATTTTCTGGCCCTGGGCCTGGATCCTGAGCGCTGCGTATTCTGGGTCCAGTCTGACGTGCCGGAGGTGACTGAGCTCATGTGGTATCTTTCCACCATGACCCCCATGGGTCTGTTGGAGCGCTGCCACTCTTACAAGGATAAGGTGAGCAGGGGTATCGCTCCCTCCCATGGCCTTTTTTCCTATCCTGTTCTCATGGCGGCGGATATCCTTCTCTTTCAGGCCGATATTGTGCCGGTGGGCAAAGACCAGAAGCAGCATCTGGAGGTGGCCCGCGATATCGCCATCAAGTTTAACAATACCTTTGGCGACACCTTTGTGGTGCCGGAACCGCAGATCTCGGAGACCCTGGCCACGGTCCCTGGCACGGATGGGCAGAAGATGTCCAAATCCTACGGTAATACCATCGGTATTTTTTTAAATCAGCAGGAGTTGAAGAAGCGGGTCATGTCCATTGTCACTGATTCATCTCCTGTTGAGGAGCCGAAGGATCCGGAGGCGTGCAATCTTTATAATATCTTGAAACTTTTTGCCCCGCCAGAGCGCGTTGTGGAGATTCACGACCTCTATGTCCATGGGGGGGCTGCCTACGGCTATCTGAAGCTTGAACTGGTTGATATTCTCTGGGATTATTTTCGGGAGGCCCGGCAGAAGAGGGAGGCCCTGGCGGCTGATCCCGGCTATCTCCGCGAGATCCTGGCCAAGGGGGCCGATAAGGCCCGGCAGAAGGCGAGTCTCACTCTTGACCTGGTTCGTGAGCGTATTGGCATCTCTTATTGATCAGCGGCATGTCCGGCGCCTCAGGACAATATGAAAATGGACCTGGATTTGTTTGATGGGCCGTCTCCTTTTTTTTGGGAGGCGGCTTTTTTTATGTCATTATTTTGACTGCTTGCCGGCTCAGCAACCTTGATCAGGAAAAAAATGCCTATTGCTCTGACTGTCGAAGATTTTGGTCAAGGATTTTCCCGGTCAAGGGGAATTTGTTTCATTTTAAAGAGATGGTTTCTCAGGGAGTTAATCGTCGCAGGCGACAATAGTGGTCTTTTTCTGGAGTGGTGGCATGAAAATAGCTTCTTTATTTCGGTGTCAATTGTCCATAGGGGGAAGATATCAATAAGGAATGCGCATGGGAAATGAACCAAGAAATAGTCATTATAAAAAAACAACGGAGAGGGGGCTTGATGATCTGCTGGCTGAGTTGCAGCAACTCAAGGAGAAGGCGGATCGGCTGGTACTTCTTAATGATCTCCATGTGAGATTGGCCAGCGCTGTTGATTTGCCAAGTCTGATTGATGCCTTCTCGCTCTGGTTGATGCCCCTGGTTTCCCATGAATTAATGGCCTTCGATGCCCCGGGGAATAAGCGGCGTCATGTCTGCTGTTCCTGCCATGGTCCGGAAAGATTGCATCTGGTTGGGCTGACGGAGAGGCTTTTTTGCGATGCCCGTCATCTGGCGGTCCTCTGCAAGTGGAAGGAGGGCGATTTTTTTATTCATAATTGGCCTGTGGATTTTGAAAGTGTAAGCGGCATTGTCCTGGTGATGCGTCAGAAGCAACAATTGACCGACGCTGAACAGGAAATGATCGTTGATGCCCTTACGGTTCTCTCAGAACCCTTGCAGAGGGTTCTGGCCTATGAGGAGCTTTTTGTGCAGGCCAAGAGCGATGCCCTTACGGGTCTGGCAAACCGCCGGGTTTTTGAAGATCGCCTTGGTCCCCTCATGGACAGCGCCAGCAGGTATGGTCATGCCTTGACCCTGGTTAGTATGGATCTTGATTATTTTAAACAGCTTAATGACAATCTTGGCCATTCCAGCGGTGATGAGGTTCTCAAAAAGGTGGCCACCACCTTTGCTGCCATGATCCGTACTTCCGATATTCTGGTGCGGATGGGTGGTGATGAGTTCATGCTGGTCTTGCCAGATACGGATCTCGCTTCTGCCCGGATCCTTGCTGAGCGCCTCTGCAAGGCTGTGGATAATCTGCAGATTTATTCCACTGTCGACCTGAAGCTGGGAGTGAGCATCGGCCTGAGTCAGTGGCAGCCCGGGATGACGGAGGATGCGTGGCTGGAGAGGGTGGATGAACTCCTTTATGAGGCTAAGGGCCGTGGACGCAACCAGGTATATGGTGAGTCCAGCATGGCTTAAAAAAGGCTGGATTTATGAGAGGAAAATAGGGGAAGATGACATATGTCATTTTCCCCTATTTTTATTATCTCCAGGACTTCTGATGCGTATCAGGGTTATTGATAAAATCGCCCCAGAGGGGCTCGATCTGTTCCCGGAGACATATCGGGTCGGCCCGGCAATGGAGAACCCGGATGCCATTGTGGTGCGGAGCTCACCGGTTAATGTGGAGGCGTATCCTGCCCTGCTTGCCGTGGCCCGAGCCGGGGCCGGTGTCAACAATATCACCGTGGCTCGGGCCACGGAACTGGGGATCCCTGTTTTTAATACCCCAGGGGCCAATGCCAATGCCGTGGCCGAGCTTGTCATGGTGATGGCTGGTATGGGGGCCCGCAATATCAACCAGGCGATTCATTTTTGCCTTGGCCTTGCCGGCCGGCCGGAAGAAGAAATGCAGCGGGCGGTGGAAGAGCGCAAGAGCGCCTTTCGCGGCACCGAACTGGCGGGCAAAACCCTGGGGGTGTTGGGCCTTGGACAGATCGGGGTGCTGGTTGCCAATAAGGGGCTCAGGCAGCAGATGCGCACCCTTGCCTATGACCCGGCCCCCACCCTGGAGAACATGCATCGTCTTTCCTCAAAGGTCAGTCTCTGCCGTTCTCTGTCGGCACTTCTTGCTGTTGCCCATGTTTTGTCTGTGCATGTCCCTCTCACTGCAAAGACAAAAGGGATGATCAACAGCAAAATTCTGGATCAGCTTCCCCATGGCGCCATGCTTATCAACTATGCCCGCGGACCGGTGGTGGTTGAGGAGGATGTGAGGCACGCCCTTGATTCCGGTAGATTGGCCATCTATATTACTGATTTTCCATCTGAAAAAATGCTGGGCCATCCCCAGGTCCTGACCACGCCCCATCTGGGTGCCTCCACCGAAGAATCAGAAGAGCAATGTGCCACCATGGCGGTGCAGGAACTCGTTGATTATCTGCAGTTCGGCTCCGTGCTGCGCAGTGTCAATTTCCCGACAGCGGCATCTGTGCCCGGCAGTCAGGTCCATACCCGGCTGATTATGATTAATCGTGATCGACCTGGAATGATCGGTTTTGCCTCACAGACCTTGGGAGAGGCAGGCATTAATATTGCCAGTTACCTCAATGAGAGTAATGGGGTGATCGGCTATAATATCATCGATCTGGAATCCCCTGTTCTTGCTGAAACCCTTGCTCAAATCCAAGGCCATGAAGATGTGATTCGGCTGCGGACCATCATTTTTTAAGACCTTTTGTATTCTCTGGAAGCCGCTTTTCTGCTTTTTGGTGAGGGCAAAGGCAAGATCTTGACAACTTTTAGCGCCATTCTTACCTGTGTAAGCAGCCGCTTTTCTGCACTCTTTTTCTATGTCGTTTTTTTGCGCAGGCCCTTCGGACAACAATGGCTAAGCGCCAGACATAGACGTATTATTTTGTCTATCTATGAAAATTGGAGGATATCATGCAGTTTGATAAATTCACCCTGAAATCCCAGGAGGCCCTGGAAGGGGCCGGGCAACTTGCTACTGCCAAGGGGCATCAGGAGATGGTTCCTGAGCATCTCTTTAAGGTTATTCTGGAGCAGAAAGATGGTCTGCTCAGGTCAAGTATCCAGAAGATCGGCTGTGAACTGAATGTTATTATTGATGGCACTGAAGAGCTTATTAACAAGATACCCCAGGTGAGCGGGGCCGGATTTGGTCAGGTTCATGGTTCAGCCCGGCTGAGCAAGGTCTTGGACCAGGCCTTGAAAGAGGCCGAGGCCATGCATGATGAGTATATCAGCCTGGAGCATCTGGTTCTGGCCATCCTTGCCGAAAAAAACTCTGATCTGGCCCGGATGTGCTCGGTGAACGGCCTGACCAGGGAGGCTTTTTTCAAGGCCTTGGTGGAGATCAGGGGCCCTCATCGGGTCACTGACCAAAATCCTGAAGAGAAGTATCAGGCCCTGGAGAAATATTCGTCAAATCTCACCGATCTTGCCCGGCGCGGCAAGCTCGATCCGGTTATCGGCCGGGATGACGAAGTGCGCAGGGTGGTTCAGGTCTTAAGCCGCCGCACCAAGAATAATCCGGTGTTGATCGGCGAGCCCGGGGTGGGAAAAACAGCGATTGTCGAGGGGCTGGCCCAGCGCATTGTCATGGGGGATGTTCCTGACACCCTGCGTAACAAGGAGGTGGTGGCCCTGGATCTGGGGGCCCTGATCGCCGGGGCCAAATATCGGGGGGAATTCGAGGACCGGCTCAAGGCGGTGCTGAAGGAGGTGGAGGAACGTCAGGGGGAAATCATCCTCTTTATTGATGAAATTCATACCCTGGTGGGTGCCGGCGCCTCAGAGGGAGCCATGGATGCCTCCAATATGCTTAAACCCGCCCTGGCCCGCGGTGAGCTCCATTGTGTGGGGGCCACCACCCTCAATGAATATCGCACCATTGAAAAGGATGCGGCCCTGGAGCGCCGTTTTCAGAAGGTGCTGGTGGAGGAGCCATCCGTGGAGGATTCCATTGCCATCCTGCGCGGCATCAAGGAGAAATATGAGGTCCATCACGGGGTGCGTATCCGCGATAGCGCCACTGTGGCAGCGGTCATCCTCTCAAGACGCTATATCACCGACCGTTTTCTCCCTGACAAGGCCATTGACCTCATTGATGAGGCTGCCTCCCGGATTCGTATTGAGATTGACTCCATGCCCACGGAGATTGATGAGGTGGATAGAAGGAGGATTAAGCTTGAGATCGAGCGCGAGGCCCTGAAAAAGGAAAAGGACGCCCCTTCCAGGCAACGGCTGGAAAAACTGGAGGTGGAGCTCGCCAATGTCAATGAGCAGCTTAACTCCATGAAGAGCCACTGGCAGCTTGAGCGTGATATTATTCAAAATATCCGCAAGATTAAGAGTGATATTGATGAGGCCAAGGTCAATGAGCAGCAGGCCGAGCGCGTCCAGGATCTGAGCCGGGTGGCGGAGATTCGCCATGGTTTGCTGGTGGAGCTCAGGCGCAAGCTGGAAGAGGAAAACAGCAAGCTGCAGGCCATCCAGGCGGACCGGCAGATGCTTAAGGAAGAGGTGTCAGAAGAGGATATCGCCGCGGTGGTGGCCATGTGGACCAATATTCCTATGGATAAGTTGCTGGAGGGTGAAAAGGAACGGTTGGTGGGGGCCGAAATCCAGCTCGGCAAACGGGTCATCGGCCAGAAGCCTGCTATTGCTGCTGTTGCCAATGCCGTCCGCCGGGCCAGGGCAGGTCTTCAGGATCCCAATCGGCCCTTGGGCTCCTTTATCTTTCTGGGTCCCACCGGCGTGGGCAAGACCGAGCTGGCCCGGGCCCTGGCCGAATTTCTCTTTGACAGCGAACAGTCCATGGTCCGCCTCGACATGTCGGAATTCATGGAAAAGCATTCGGTGGCCCGCTTGATTGGCGCGCCTCCAGGCTATATCGGCTATGAACAGGGGGGCTATCTCACCGAAGCGGTGCGCCGCAAGCCCTACTCCGTCATCCTCTTTGACGAGATTGAAAAGGCCCATCCTGATGTCTTCAATATTCTGCTGCAGATTCTCGATGACGGTAGGATGACGGATGGTCAGGGGAGGACAGTGGATTTTAAAAACTGTATCTTGATCATGACCTCTAATCTTGGCAGCCAGATTATCCAGGATCATGGCGCGGACAATCCCGAACAGATGGAAAGGGAACTGGACGACATTCTCAGGCATACCTTTAAGCCGGAGTTTTTAAACAGGGTGGATGATATTATCACCTTCAAATCCCTCACCCGTGCGGAGCTCAGCCAGATTGTCGATATCCAGCTTGGCTATCTCAAGAGCAGAATGGCGGAGCAAGGCTACGGCTTAGAGTTGACGGAAGCGGCCAGACAATTTATTGTCGACATCGGCTATGATCCCGTCTTTGGTGCCCGCCCCTTGAAAAGGGCAATCCAGAGGTATCTTCAGGATCAGCTGGCCATGGAAATCCTTGCCGGCCATTTCGGCGATACGGGCACCGTGGTGGTGGATCATAAGCAGGGGGCTGATGGCCTCAGTTTTACTCTTAAATAAGTTATGAGAGGGAGTCCTTGAGTCTCCCCTGTGGAGATATATGGAAGACGAGGTCACCCCATCATTGCCGGAGATTGTCGGCCTGGTGGTGGAGCGGGTCAGCAATTGTTACCAAAAGCATGATCTCTGCTGTTCAGAGGCAATCAGCTCTGTTTTGAGTCAGGCCTTTGCCAGCGGGCTGAGTGCCCGTGAAGCCGTACAGCTGGGGGCTGGGTTTTGTCATGGCATGGGGGGCGCCGGCTGCAGTTGCGGCGCCTTGACCGGCTCGGTGCTCATTCTTTCTTGTTATCTGGGCCCCCATGGCCCCTCAGGGCTGCAGAAGAAGGAATTTCGCAGCTGCATCAGGGAGCTGCACCACCAGTTCCAAGAGCGTTTTCGCTCCACCTGTTGCCGTGTTCTTTCCAAGAAGAGGGCAGGTGACAGGGAAAGTCGCCGGGTGAGCTGTCTGGAGCTGACCAAAGGGGGGGCCGAAATTGCCGCTACTCTTCTCCTTGAGGCCAGGCCGGAACTGATGCATGCCGTGGACCTGATTTTTTTGCACAGTAGTCAGCCGCCTTTGTAAAAAAATACTTTTCAGGCTCTGCTCTCAGCAGCCAAGCCCTATTTCTCAGTCAGCATCAGCAGGTGGCCAAAAGGGGGGAGACGCATCAGTACTCTTTTTTCGCCATTCGATGATGCCTTATTTATAGCTCACCCCTTGTCTTGTGCCTCAATTGCGCGCCTTTTTCTCCAGCTCAAATTTTTTATTTACTCTTGGGTGCCCACCTCGTCCACCAGCCCTTCTGGTTCGGCCCTGTGGAGGGCCTGGGAAATCTCCGTGAAGAAAAAGGGATGGTCTCTCTGCCTCACATGTCTGGAGAACACCTTGGAAAAAGGTGGAAAAAAGATTCCCTTTTCACCAAGGTTGTTTATAGTCGTTAACGTGAACAGGATGCCTTTGGGTATCTTTTTCAGGGCCCGGACTTGGTCTGCTCTTTTTCGGGCAGGAGACGAAGTGTCCCTGAAGCCGTTTATAACAGTCAACTCTTTAGCGAACGATAACGTGCAACTTTATTATTATGAATGATGATGATAACCGTCTTGAAAAAGAATTAGCAGAAGTTCAGCGCCATTTTGCCAACCATCCCTCCATCTCCATTGTCGCCACAGAAGGGGTCCCGGTTACTCAATATGTTGTCGAGTACCGGCTCAACGGTCTTGTCGGTCTGGAAGGTGGGGAAATTTCCAGGTCAGACCAGCATCGTGTGGAGATAACTCTTTCCTTTGGATTCCCCCATTTCCCTCCCAATTGTAAGCCTTTAACCCCTATTTTCCATCCTGATATTGATCCTGCCGCTATCAAGATAGCTGATTTCTGGAAAGCGGATGAAAGCCTGGTCTCTCTTATTGTCTATATTGGCCAGATGATTTGCTGGCAGGTCTATTCCGAAGAAAATGTCTTCAACCAGGAAGCAGCATCCTGGTTGGCGGCACACAGCGACGGGGTGCCGTTGGACCGCGTTGATCTTGCCGGCCTTCCTCAAGGGCAAGAGCGCAATGGGGCGGTGGAGCAGGATAGGGGTGAGCCCCAGCAAGAGGATTTTGGTCTGGATTTGGAGCTGGGCGCTGAATCGCTGTCGGAATTGGCCTTTGAGACCATTGATCTTGGGGTCTTGGAGGAGGTCTCTGCCCAGGAACCGGTCCCGGCAAGAGCAGAGGAGGAGCTGCATTTTGCCGGTGAGGAGCATGATGCCGAGCCGCTGCCTACTTTTTCCGACCTGGAGGATGTTGCCAGGGATATTGATTTCGGCTTTAACTCTCCTGAGATGCCCACAGAAGAGGAAGTGCCGTCTCCCATCGTGGTTGAGGAGGTTGATCTCGACAGAAATGAAGAGCTGGCGGTCATGGCGGCTGATGAGGTCGAGGGCGAGGTGGATCTCGATTTCGCTACGGTTGATGTTGATTATGATATCTTGTGCGGCATGATGGCCCAGGGCAATTTTTTTGCGGCCCAGAAAAAATTAAATTCCATGGCTCCGGAAAATCTGAGTGAGGCCGCGGCTGGTCTGCATCTGGAAATTGAAAACAATATTCGCGATGCCGAGAAGATTTTCCAGGAGGCCACCAGGCTGGAGGGACAGGGGCAGCTGGAAGAGGCTGCCCGGAAATTTGAAGGAGTCCTTAATGCGGTGAGGGATTACCCCGCCCTGGCTGAGAACATGAAAAGGGTGCGGAATGCCTGGATGGCCGCCATGGGGGAAGAATCTGGAGCAGATGCTGACCCTCTGAAATATCAAGAGGTTTCGTTGGGCACTTCCCACGCGGATATGGAGGCCCCTGAAGAGATTTCCCTCTCCCTGGAGAAGGAGGATGAAGATGCCTTGGTGGTGGCTGCCGGAATTCCGGAGCCGCATTTTTCAGACAGCCTCTCTGCGGCGCCAACCGGTTCCGCTTCTTCCACACCACCGTCCGGTTCCGGACCGTCTCCTCGGCCAAAGATACAGGCCAAGAAAGCCAGCCCCCTTCCTAAGGCCCCGGCCAAGGTCGTCAAGTCAAGGAAATCTCTTTTGGTGGGCGGGGGCCTCCTTTTTCTTGTTGTGGCCCTTTCGGGTTGGTTTTTTATGGAATGGAGCGCCTTTAACCAGGCCCAGCAGAAATGGGCAACTATTCAGCCTCTGCTTGCCAAGGGCCAGTATGAGCAGGTCAGTCAGCGCTGTACGGAAATATCGCAGTTACTGGGCCGGGTTCACGTGGTCATGGTTTCCGGCAAAAAGAAGATCCTTGCCCAGATTGAGGACATTGTCAGTTCTGACCATTTTCAGGAGGCCATTGGCGGCAAGGTATATTACCAGGCCGAATATATCTCCCCACAGGCCCATGCCGCCTATCAGGAGATCGGCAAGCTTGTTGCTGAAGGAGAAAAGCGGGGCTCTCTTCCTGACTGGTCGGGTGCCCTGCTCAGTTATGAGGCAGCCCTTGAGCTGGCGGAGAAGAACCGGCAGCGTCTTGATGAAGATTTTTATAACCAGCTACTTCTCAAGGTCAAAAAAGCCCAGTTTGCCAGCCATGTCGCCCAGGGCAAAAGGGCATTTGTTGCCAAGGGGTGGCTCAAGGCCGTGGACCATTTTGATCAGGCCATGCATCTGGCTGCGAGCAAAGAGGTTGCCGATGCCGCTGCCCGTCATGATGTGGAGAGGTATCTCCAGCTGGCCCGGTTTTCACAGGTTCTTGTTGATGGCGATGCCCTTTTGCAAAAGGGGGAGTGGCAAGAGGCCTTGATCAATTATCAGGCGGCTGCTGATCTGGCTCAAAAAGGAGATATTATTGGCCAGGGGAGTCGGCAAGCCGTTAGCGTAAAGCTCCAGCAGATCAGCTTGCTGAAAGGTCTTGCGGAAGGTGATACCTATACAGAGGCCAAGAAATGGGCTCAGGCAGTGGCCGCTTATGAGAAGGTCGGCACTGATGTGCCTCCTGAGGTGACCATTCCCGGCCACAATATTGCCACCACCCGGGAAAGGGTGGCCCATTCCCTGCTCAACGCCCTCTATCATCGCGACCAGGAAGAGGCTCGGGCCTCTTTTGCCAAAAAGGAGTATGACCAGGCAGCCAGCGCCCTGCAACGACTCATCCTGGCCATTGATTCCTCATCCCTTAAGGATAAGGGCAAATGGCAGCTCATAAAGAAGCAGGCCGTGGATGATCAGAAAAAGGCAAACCTGCAGGGCGCTATCGAGGCCAAGATAGCCTATCTTCAGGCGCATTATGCGGATATCTTTATCGAGAATTTTGTCGGGGTGCGGGCCCAGGTCCTTGATCAACCCCGGATCAAATTTCTGGAGGCCAAGGGCACGGCCCTTGTCTTTAGTGTGCGTTGCCGGGAACTGCGGAACCAGAAGTATTACACCCTGGAACTGATCTATCAATATGATATGGCCCGCAACCAATGGGGATTCCAGGGCAGCAGCTGAGAGCTTCCGGGCTGCTTGGCCTTGGTTGATTTTCTGGCGGCCCCTCTTTTAGCAGCCCCTTGAAAAAGGTAGCGAGCGCAGCTGAGGCAAGGCGTAAGTACCCCCTTGAGGGTGAAAAATGAGGCGAAAAAGTACCACAAAGGTATT
>JAVLBA010000045.1:0-21155 GCA_031581485.1 Desulfurivibrionaceae bacterium
GGTTCACTGATCTGCAAGGAGGCCGCCTGTCTGGCCGGAGCAGGTTCGCAGGATCCCAGCAGAGCCTTTTTCACCTGCCCCTGATAGCTCTCCAGGCCCTTGCGCACCGCCAGCGCCACTGCCTGATGGATGAGATTGGCCCGCTGAAACCGGATCTCCTGCTTGGTGGGATGGACATTGACATCCACTTCAGCAAGAGGGGCTGAAATCATAAGAACCCCGGCCGGCCGGCGGCCCTTCATGAAATAACCGTGGGCCCCTTCGCTCACCGCATGATTAATCATGCGGTCCCGCACCGGTCGCCCCAGGACAAAGAGGCGTAATCTGGCAGCCGGGCCCACGATCTTATCCGGGGAGAGCAGCCAGCCCTGGACGGCGACTTCCCCCTCTTTGTCCTGCTTCCAGGCGATCTCCAGCAGGCTGGAGGTATCTTTCAGGCCCAAAATGGCGGCCAGCCGCTGGCCAAGGGTATCGCCGGCGGCAAAGGAAAGGGCCTGCCGGCCATCCACCTGGAGCCGAAAACCCACCTCAGGAGAAGCCAGGGCCGCACAGAGCACCACTTCTTCTATATGGGCAATCTCGGTGCGTTTTGTCTTCAGGAATTTACGGCGGGCAGGGACATTGCCGAAAAGGTCGCGCACCTCCATAACCGTGCCTTGGCTGCCGCCCATCTCATGCACTTTTCTGATCTGACCGTAACGCACCTCAGCCAGGGTGCCCAGCGCAGCCCCCTCTCTTTTGGAGAGAATAACCAGCCTGGATACGGAGGCAATGGAGGGCACCGCTTCGCCCCGAAACCCCAAAGTGGTGATGAGGTGCAGATCAGCCGCCTCTTTCACTTTGCTGGTGGCATGGCGCTCCAGGCAGAGCAGCACATCATCGGCGTCCATGCCCACACCATCGTCAATCACCCGCAGCACTCTGGTGCCGCCACCCTCCACCTCGACGGTGATATGGCGGGCCTGAGCATCAAGACCGTTTTCCACAAATTCTTTGACCACCGAGGCCGGCCTTTCAATGACCTCACCGGCCGCGATCTTATTGGCCAGATCCTCTGGGAGGATTTTTATCAGAGACACGGGCAACCCCTATTGCAGATAGCTCTCGATGTGGAGATCAAGCCAGGAGGCATCCCACCACTCCAAGGGGTCCACCATGACACCATGCACCAGCATGGAAAAATGGAGATGATCGCCGCCGGCCATGCCCGTGGTGCCTGTGGCCCCGAGAACATCGTCTTTCTCCATAATTTCCCCTACAGCAACAGCTATCTGGCTCAGATGGGAATAGAGGCTGAAAACACCGATCCCATGGTCAAGGATAACGGTATTCCCGTATATTCCCCGGTAGTCGGCATAGACCACCTTACCCTTGTTGGCCGCCTTGACCGGGGCATGACGCACCGAGGCGATGTCATTCCCGAGATGGACCTGGCTATCTATCTTTTTCCCCTTATACATATAGGAACGGTGATCGGCAAAACTCGCCCGCCGGGCCCCTGCCATGCGGCCGAAGGGGCCGCTCCACAGTTTTTCGGCCCCGGACTCTGCGCATATTTCCTGAAATTTCTGGTTATTTTCCTGGCGCACCTTGTTGTTCACATAGAGATATTGTTCAACATGGGAACCCGTCATTTCAGGATAATACTGGGAAAATTCGGGAATTTTCAGCTCGAGAAAGGAATCAGGGATAGTAATGGCATCTTTCTTTATGGCCCTCTTATGGACAATCATCCCGAAAAAGGACTTGCCCTGATTGCCGGCACCATCCTCGGCCAGGACATGGGCATCGTTTATTTTTTCTGCATCATAGGGCAAGGCTATCATGGCCCCATAGAGATCCTTCTTCCCTGCAACAGGAAATCCAGGATGAAAATAATCATTAACACTAACGCCATGGCGGGGGACCGCCTCAGACATTTTATAGGTGACCAGACCAGCACCCCCCTGTTTGATATAACGGGGGGAATCAAGCCTGGTTACCTTGGGCGGCGTGGTGTCAACAGCCACAGGGATGACGACCCGGCTCTCATTACCGGCCCCCAAACGCCAATAGGAATAATCCCGGGCCTGGATAACCACTTCGGCCGGACCATCAACAAGGCCTAAACGCTCCGTATCAAGGGTGACTGTGGCAGGTATTTCCCGGGGGCCGGCCTGCGTGATCCAGCTCCGCCGCGGAAAAATCTTTTCCATGACCTGCACGGTTTTATTGTCCTGAACAACAGCAACCTGCACATGACGCAAACCACTTTTTTGATCTGCGGCCTTGAAGTGGATATCAGTAAGAGCACCGATCAGCGGCGGCAGCGGAGTAGGGGTGATGGTGGGTTGCTCACGCTCATTGACATAAAAGAGCAAGGCAGCTGCACTCAAAAAAACCAAGCCAACACATACCATAAAAATGGCGGTGCCGTTACTCTTTGCCCGGCTGCTTTTATTGGCCGATAACAATCCCATGTCTTTTCTCCACATATGTTAAGATTTGCATAAATAAACTGGGGTAGTACTGTTCCTTGAGGAATAAAGAAGGCGCCTCTCACGCTAAGAGGTGTCTCCAATATTCACATGGGACCACCAAAAGTACCTTAAAGGGGGGAGAGGGCAAAGTTTTTTCTTGCGCAAGCACCTGCCTGCCACTATTTTTGCAGCTTATATCAAGCCATCACACTTACCATGAAAGCTGATCATTTCCATACCATAATCATTGGGGCCGGCCCGGCCGGCTTGCGCTGCGCCCGCACCTTGGCGGCCAGCGGCAAACGGGTATTGGTCTGTGAAAAAAACAGGGCCATAGGCCCTAAAACCTGTGCCGGCGGGGTGACATGCTCAGGCCTGAGCCAGGCCATCCCCCCCCAACTGGTTGAACGACACTTTTCCATCCAGAATGTTTCGTCAACCTTGCAGCAAGCAAGGCTCATTGCCGAGAAACCCATGGTAGCCACGGTCAACCGGGAAGATCTTGGCCACTGGCTGGCAGCAGCTGCTGCAGAAGCAGGGGCAACCATTCTTACCGGCACCACGGTCCGTCAGATAACCGCTACGGAAATTGTCACCAACCACGGGAGATACGGTTTTGATTGTCTGGTGGGAGCAGACGGTTCAAACTCCCTGGTGCGCCGCTTTCTCGGCCTGCCCATTACAAAAATGGGGGTGGGTATTCAGTATCACATCCCCTCCTCCATGCCGGAAATGGTCTGGCACCTTGACCCCAGACATCTCCATACCGGCTATTGCTGGATTTTTCCCCAGGCCCACAGAACCTCGGTGGGCGCCTATTGCTTTCGCCGCCACATGAATCCAAAGAGCCTCAAAAAGTATCTCCAGGCCTGGCTCGACAGCCGCGAAATCCCTTACCAGGGCCTGAGGGCCGAGGCCGCCAATATCAATTTCGACTACCAGGGCTGGCATTTTAAAAATATTTTCCTGGCCGGCGATGCGGCCGGGCTTGCCTCAGGGCTGACCGGAGAAGGGATCCTGCCGGCCATGATTTCCGGGGAGGAAATTGCCGCCACCATCCTCAACCCGGGACACCAGCCGCACCATCTCAACAGACTCATTAAAAATCACCAGCGCCATACCCGCCTCCTGCTCCTGGCCGGCAAAAATAAATTTGGCTGTCAACTCATCATGGAGAGTCTGATCCTTGCTCTCAAACTGAAAATAATCCCCTTTTCCGCCCTGGAAATGGCCACCGAGGAAGCGCCCCATGCAAGAACAAAAAAAGAAGACCCTGCTCTATAATATTATCTTTATCGTGGTGGGGGGCGCCCTGCTCCTTTTTCTCCTCCGCGCCCCTGAAGAAAACACGGCCCGCATCCCGCATGATGACAACCATCAACGTTTCTACAGCATGGGCAAGAAGGAGGCGGAGAAATTCTGTAACTCATGCCATAACCAGACAGCTGAGGCCCCCCTGCCCGCCGACCATCCGCCCAAGTATCGCTGCCTCTTCTGCCATAAAAAGGTGGAAAGCAATGGCAGATAAAGAATCCGTCCAGCTGCGCCTGGCAGATTTGGCGCAGACCAGGGCCTTTGGCTATCATATCGGCACGGTGGCCCAGGCCGGTGATATCATTCTACTCAGCGGCGACCTGGGGGCGGGCAAGACCACCCTGACCCAGGCCATCGCCCGGGGTCTACAGGTTCCGGCCGGCTGTTATATCACCAGTCCCACCTTCAGCCTGCTCCATGAATATCCCGGCCGTATCCCTCTCTACCACATGGACCTCTATCGTTTAGCCGGCGAAGAAGAGATAGAGGAGCTCGGTTTTGAAGAGTATATCTACGGCCAGGGACTCACCGTTATTGAATGGCCGGAACGTCTGGGCGACCTCACCCCCCGCAGCTGCCTGGAAATAGAACTCCTCTCCCCCACCCCGCAATCCAGAGAGATCATCCTCACCGGCCGCGGCGCCATGTCTTGCCGGCTCAAGGATTTCAGCAATTTTCATGGCGCTCCGCAAACGCCAATCTAAACCGAGCCCTGGCCTTCCTCAAAAAGAAGTAGCGCCCATCCCCAGTTCAGCCAAGCCTCTTCTGCCGGTAACCATTCAAGGTCTCAACAAACTTCTCTTTATTGATCGGCTTGGTCAGGAATCCATCCATGCCCGCCTCATAACAGTTCTGCTCATCTTCCTTGCCGGCACTGGCCGTTAAACCGATAATGGGTATTTTAACGGTTCCGCCCCCCAGACTTGCATATTTCATTCTCTCTGCAGCGAGCCCCTCAAGGAGGCGGATTTTCCTTGTTGCCTCCAGGCCATCCATATTGGGCATATGGATATCCATGAGGATCAAGTGGAATTTTTTATCCCGGAGCCAGACCAGGGCCTCCAGACCATCAGCAGCCACTTCCACTTCACAGCCCTGGCGCTGGATAAGGAGCCGGGCCAGCTTCTGATTCACCAGATTATCCTCCACCAGAAGCACCACAATGGCGGAGGCCTGTTGAGAGTCGGCCACCGACCCGGCGGCCGACTCTGCCGGCAGATGGGTTGCTTTTTCCACCTTGACCCCGGCCAGGGGAATGAGGCACCGAAAGAGAGAACCCGTCCCCACCGCACTTTCCACCACAATCTGACCACCCATGAGCGTAACGAGCTGATAGCAGATCGAAAGCCCCAGACCAGTGCCACCATATTGGCGGGTGGTTGAACCATCCGCCTGGGTGAATTTTTCAAAGATGGCCTGGAGCCGGTGGCCGGCAATGCCGATGCCGTTATCGCGCACCTCAAAAACCACCTGGTCGCCTTCTCCCTCTCCTTTTTTCAGATCGATGTCAACCCAACCATGTTCCGTGAATTTCAAGGCATTGCCCACCAGATTGATGAGGATCTGTCGTAAACGGACCTCATCTCCAAGAACCAGGGGAGGCAGGGCAGCATCGACATGCACTCTGATATCGTTGGAGTGGGCAGCCGCCTGGGCCGCCAACATGGCACTGACACTGCGGGCAAGATCCTCCAGATCCACCGGTTCCGAGGCCAAATCCAGTTTGCCGGATTCGACTTTCGCCAGGTCGAGAATATCATTGATTAAAACCAGAAGATTGTCAGCCGCCTTGCTGATGGTCTGCACAAAATCATCCTGCTCAACAGTAAGCTCTGACTCGATAAGCAGAGCTGAAAAGCCGATGATGGCGTTCATGGGTGTCCGCAGTTCATGGCTCATCTTGGCCAGGAATTCACTTTTGAGCCTGCTGGCATCCTCCAGTTCCCTGTTCTTGGCGCGCAGTTCCTTGGTCTGCCTGGCAATCTCCTTTTCCAGCTCCTTGGCATACTCTTTCTCTCTTTTCTGGAGCAGGATATATTGCTCATGATTATCATCAATGAGGTGGACGTGCTGTTTCTTGAGGACCTCTATCTGGCGATGGAGCTGTTCTGATTGAAGCAATGCCTCCTTTTTGCCTCTCCGGGCCAGAGCGAGCTGAAAGGTATTGAGGCATAACTGGGCCAGCATGGGGTCGGCACTGATATCGCCGCCAGAAACCGGCAGAGAGAAGACAAGGGTATCAGGGGGCTCAAGACAAAAGGCATAGCGCCGCTCTCCACGGGCGTTTTCAGCGCTCACCATTGCTGACCCTTCCTGGGCCTGTCGCAAGAGGGGCGCCAGGATGGCCGGGGAGGTCTCGGGCAAATCACCCACCGCCTGACCTTGCCTGTCGACAATGGCCAGGCGCACTCCCGGCAGCAGGGGGCCCATTGCCGCCAGCAAGGCCAGGCGCTCCTCATCGCGGTCAACCAGATCATCAAATACGGTGGCAAATAAATCGTCCATCAGGCCTCTTCACGATACAGTTCTTCCGCCTTGGCCATCTCAGCGGGAAAATCCTTGATAAGAACCTTATAATCCGCCATCCGACTCTTCATATGGGTGGTCAGATATGGTGGCAAGGGATCCTGGCGGCCCTGGACAGCGCCGCAGTTCACGCGGCTGGCTATGTATTCAGCAATATGCAGGATACTTGTGATACTGGGGATGGGGTAGGCCTTCTCCTGATCATGATGTTTTTTAATGGCCTCCACCACCTCAGGGGGCATATTCCAGTTGAAGACCAGCAATCCCCCCACCTTGCAATGGTTGGTTTCGATGATTTCATCCTCATAGCGGGTGATCACCTTGGTACCGCTCCGGTAAAGCCTGGCAACCTCCCGCAACTCCTGGGCCGCGAGCTGGTCTTCAATGATGAGGCCGATATCATGGATGATACCAGCCAGAAACTCATCTTCCCCAGCCAAACCGAAAAGGCGCTCAGCAATCATGCGCGCCAAAATAGCCACGGTGGCACAATGTTTCCATAAGTGGCGCCGGGAAAACTCCTGGTTATCATCATCGGTGAAAAGATTGCGCAGGGCCTCCACGGCCACCATATTGCGCAGATTCTTCATGCCGATATAGACCACGGCCTTGGAGATGGACTCCACCTTGTTGACCAGCCCGAAATAGGGGCTGTTGACCAGCTTCAGGAGACGAATGACCAGAATGGGGTCAAGCTTGATAATCTCCTCAAAATCCTTCATGGTGGCGGCCTCGGAATTCACCAGCTGGGTAACCCGGATGGCGACATGGGGCAGGGTTTTGAGATCGTTAAACTTATGAACAAGGGTTTTGGCTGCAGGCATGGGAATTACGTATCTGTTTTGATGATGAGCAACTGTGTGCCCTCTTTTGTGGCAGCAACCAGCATAACCACCAGGGGGAAACTACTTGAGGATGGTGAGGGCGGAAATGGTCCTTTCCAGGGGGGACAAAAGGGAAGAGGCCACAGCGAGGTCACCGTGACGTCCCGCCTCCTCCATTTCCCAGGCCACTTCCTGTAATTTCCCGACACCGAGGCTGGCAGCGGCGCCCTTGATACTGTGGGCAGCTTCACCCATCTTGGCAGCGTCACCCTCCTCATGGGCCATCCTCATCCTGGCAAATTCCTGAAGGCTGGAAGTCTCCAGCAGCGCAAGGAGCTCGGCAAGCAGCTCTTGGTCATCGCCGGACTGTTCCAAGGCAAAATCGCGATCCCACTGCAGATCAATCATTACATATCTCCTCACCATCTCATTTCACAGCCAATACAGCCAAAGTCAGCCACCATGACCTCTCAAAATCAGAACAAAAAGAGGATTGAGATAGGGAATTTTTTTATACTTTCTGCTCTCTCAGCAGCACCCCTTTTGGGTTCCGGCAAAAAAACTCCTTCTCCCTGACTAAAATCTCCTGCTTCAGAATGTCCAGGGCAGAGATTCCGGGCCCAATACGCCGCGGCGCAACAGGACGGGCCGGCCGTCAACACAGCCCACCAGGGTCGACCCTGCCCCCCCCGGCGTGGTGCCGCCATCAAGGATGTAATCGACATTGCCTGAAAAATGGCGGGCCACTTCCGGACAGGAAGTGGCAGCAGGCGCCCCTGAAAGATTCGCACTGGTTGCGGTTATGGGCTGCCCGCACAAGGCAATGAAGCGCTGGGCCACGGGATGGGGCGATATCCTGACACCAATGGTCCCGGTGCCGGCGGTGAGGCGACGGGATAATTCCTGACGGGCAGGAAAAACCAGAGTCAGCGGAGCCGGCCACAACTCCATGAAGGGCGAAAAACAAGGGGGGACAGATTCAGCAAGGGTGGGCAGCTGCTTGAGACCGGAAATCAGGGTAAGAAGCGGCTTCTCTTCCGGCCTTTTCTTCAAGGTGAAGAGTCTCGCCAAAGCCGCCTCGTTGAAAGGATCAACAGCCAGACCATAATAGGTTTCAGTGGGAAAGGCGACAATCCCACCCTGCTTGATGATCGTTACCGCCTCCTGCAGACTCTGGGAAGGAATCATGGCCCTTTAGACGTTGAGGCTTCTGGCCTTTTCGTCAACCTCAGCCGCCATTTCCGCCTTGAAATCCGTGAGCTTTGCGGCCATGGTCTCATCAGAAACAGCCAGAATCTGACAGGCCAGAATAGCGCCGTTTTTGGCACCGGCCCTGCCAATGGCCATGGTGGCCACCGGAATCCCCGGAGGCATCTGCACCGTGGCCAACAGAGAATCCAGACCTTTTAAGGAAGAGGAATCAATGGGCACGCCAATCACCGGGACGGTGGTATGGGCCGCCAATACCCCGGCCAGATGGGCCGCCATTCCGGCCCCGGCAATGATGACTTGTACCCCCCGCGCCCGGGCGGTCTCCGCAAACTCCGCAGCCCGGGCCGGGGTGCGGTGGGCGGAAGCCACGGTTATCTCGTAGGCAACGCCCATCTTTTTCAAAAAATCAACAGCTGCCATCATGATGGGCAGATCAGAGTCGCTGCCCATGATGATCCCGACTTTGGTAACTTGTGCCATTTTCTCTCTCCCCTTAAGTTTATGAACTCTTGCGGCGCAGGGCCTTTTGGCCGATATCGCCTCTGAAATAACAATCCTGCCAATGGATCATCTCCACCACCTGATAGGCCTTATCAATCGCCTTCTCCAGATCGTCAGCAATGGCGGTAACGCCGAGCACCCTGCCGCCGGCATTGATCAATTCGCCGTCCTTTTCCGTGGTGCCGGCATGGAAGACAACCACATCCTTTTGACCGGCAGCCCTGTCCAGCCCGGAAATAGGAAACCCCGGGGTATATGAACCTGGATAGCCCCCCGAGGCCATCACCACACACACCGCCGGCCGCGGATCAATATCCAGGGTAATTGAGGCAAGGTTGCCATCTATAACCGCCTCAACCACCTCAACCAGATCATTCTTGAGACGCATGAGCAGAGGCTGGGCCTCAGGATCACCGAAACGGCAGTTGAACTCAAGGACCTTGGCCACGCCGTTGCGGATCATCAGACCGGCATATAGCATTCCCTTATAAGGAGCGCCCTCGGCCGCCAGGGCTTTCACCGTGGGCGCCATCACCTTTTCCATCACCTGGGCATGCAGTTCCGGGGTCACCACCGGCGCCGGCGAGTAGGCGCCCATACCGCCGGTATTGGGGCCGGTATCTCCCTCAAAGATCGCTTTATGATCCTGGGATGTGGGCAGGGGAAGGATGGTCTTGCCATCTGTAAAAGCGATAAAGGAGGCCTCTTCGCCGGGCAGAAACTCTTCGATAATGACTTCATCACCGGCAACACCAAAGGCTCGTTCTGTCATCACCAGATCCACTGCCGCCTTGGCTTCCGCTATGTGGTGACAGACCACAACACCTTTGCCCGCGGCCAGGCCATCGGCCTTGACAACAAGGGGAACCCCCATTTTATCGACATAGGCCATGGCCTGATCACGATCCGTAAAAGAGGCGTAGTGGGCAGAGGGAATTTCATACTTGGCGAGAAGATCTTTCATGAAGACCTTGCTGCCTTCCAGGGCCGCCGCCTTCCTCTCTGGCCCAAAGATCCGCAGACCCGCCTTGGCAAAAAGATCGACAATACCCAGGGTGAGTGAAACCTCAGGGCCCACCAGGGTCAAATCGATATCGGTGTCCGTGGCAAAGGCCAGAAGCCCTGCCAGATCATCGGCGGCCACAGGTACACAGGTGGCCATCTTGGCAATGCCGCCGTTGCCGGGGGCACAGAATATTTCGGTTACCTGAGGGCTCTGTGCCAGCTTCCAGACCATGGCATGCTCACGCCCCCCTGCCCCAACCACCAATACCTTCATTGCTATTCTCCTTGAGCAGAAATACCCCCAAGAGGGCATGACCCTGCCAACACAACAAGATTAAATTTCAGCCATATTTCAATGCCATACTCTTTTTCAAGAGGCGGATTTGCACACCTTCCCCGCATAAAAAAAATCAGCCCACATTAACCAAGCCTGCCTGTCACTGTCAACAACGACTTGCATGGGCCCATCGCAGGCCCCAAGGCCAAACGACATTTTTCTTGACACAAAACTGTCGCGTCTCTATGATACAGCAAAATGAATATCTATTCATATTAGCTCTATTCCATCAACAATCCTCAGCAAGGGTAGGAAGGGAAGCCCTTTTTTGAGGCAGCCCCCTACCAGCAGCATCTTGACCCATATCAATATTGATAACATCTTAATTTAAAAAGTTTTTTCCTCCCCTTCTGCTTCGCATCCTCAAGAGCAGAAAACGCAGGAGAGCAAATGCGGACAAAATGATGCGAGTCTCAGACAAACATAGCAAAATAACCCAAGCCGCCGTCAAGGTCTTTGCCCAGAAAGGCTTTTTCAATGCCCGCATTTCAGATATCGCCAAAGAGGCAAAGGTGGCTGACGGCACCATCTACCTCTACTTCAATAACAAATACGACATCCTTATTTCCCTGTTTGAGGATGAAATTGGCAAAATTATCCTTCAGGTCAAACTGCTTCTTGAGCAAGAAGACGACCCCTGCCGGAAACTCCATATCTTTGCCAAGCAGCACCTGCTTCTTCTTGAAGAAAAAAAGGATCTGGCCGAAGTGTTGCAGATGGAGCTCAGACAGAGCAATAAATTCATGAAGGAGTATCGCAACACCAAATTCATTGAATATATTGACATTATTTCCGCCATTATTCATCAGGGCCAGGACAGGGGTATCTTTAACCGCGATATTTCCCCAGGCATTGCCAAGCGGGTCATCTTCGGGGCTTTAGACGAGATGTCCAGACTCTGGATACTTGATGAGGCCCCTCATTACACCATTGCCGAAACCGCCGATCAGGTCTGCAGCCTCTTTCTAAACGGCCTTAAAAATCCGACCAGCCATTAAAAAAGGGGAAGAAACAAACGTCCCCTCCCCTTTTTCAAAAGACAATACGTTCTCAGAAAGACCTCAAGGAATATCGCCGCATTCAATAGAGATAATTTCCAGATTCAAAATACCTTTGGGAATCTTCACCACGACCTCGTCCCCCTCTTCTTTACCGATCAAGGCTCTGCCCCAGGGTGACATGACGGAGATACTGCCCTTTTTCACATCCGCCTCATCAGAGCCCACCAGCCAATAGGTGACTTCTTCATCGGTGTCGAGATCCACCACCGTTACCTTGGTGCCAAAGACCACCCTTTCGACACTGACCTTGGTACAGTCAATCACCTCTGACCGGCCAAGCTTGTCCTTGAGCTCCTGAATCCGCCCTTCAATATGTCCCTGCCGCTCTTTGGCGGCATGATATTCGGCATTTTCCTTCAAATCACCATGCCCGAGGGCAATCTCAATGGACTTGATCACCTCGTACCGATCTTTACTCTGCAGGCGCTCCAACTCTTCCTTCAAGCGAGTATAACCTGTTTTTGACATGGGTATACGTTCCACCATCACTTCTTCCTCCTTCTATTTTCAGGCCGTAACCAGCCCTCATATCTTTGTTATTTGAGAGATCATGCAGTACATGCCTGCACATAGACCCAGGGAACAGGCTGTCCCGCCACCCCACCGCATTACCACCGATAAAGCAGTGTTCCCGAGAGATCCCGAGTCCGATAGGTATCTGCATCCTCAAACTCCGTATCAACCTTCAGAATCCAGGCATGACTGATCTCTATGTTAAAACCAGCCCGGAAAACATGCGAGGCATCATCATCCACATCGTAGGAGAAACTATAACCGGCAGTGAAGAAACTGGGTGTGGAGCGGCCCAGAACATCATCGGAGAATTTATGCTTATAGTTGACCATAAAATGCTGGCGCGAATAATCCGCCGGTGCCCAATAAGGGTGGTCGTCGGCGCTGAAACCATCGCTCAGCAGCGCCCCTGTTGCCTCATTTTTCTCGTGGGCATCGAGAAATTCATAAAGAAAGGTGGCCTTGAGAAAATTCGGCTCAGGCAACAGGACAGACGAAAGCCAGAGGGAATAGCCGTTGATCACATTATCATCTGAATACTCTGTATGGCTGATCCTTCCTCCCCCCAGCAGATGCGGGGTGATATCAAGCTGAGCACGCCCCTCATACACCTGGGCCATCACCATACGACCGACACTGGCCAGGGTATCGTCAACAAGCTGACGCTTGATGCCAATATAACTCTCGAACCTGTCACCGGCAAGCCCTGTGGCGCTGAAATCATAGACACCGACACTTGAGCCGTTATTGCTGAGGGCATGCCCCCCCACCTTGGCCTCTAACTGCACATAATCAAAGAACTTGCTGCCCAGCGCCACATCCGCTCTCTTGCCGTAAAATCCGGCATTTGTGGTGGGAGATTGATAATGAATTCGAGAAGCGGACATAGTTATTTCTCTCTGGGGCCGGGGAGAAAGCCAACCGGAAAACCCGAAGGCATCCCGGTCTATATCATAATATCCAGAACGACCTTTTTTGTGGAGATGGGAATAATATATCCCTGTCCGGGGTTGCCGCTTGAGATGATTTCTCCTAATGGCCTCATTGAGGCCCGGAAAGTCAGGGTTATATCTCTGCAGACGCTCATAGACCACGGCCTCATCACCCACCCGGTCAAGACTGCTGTAGACCCCGGCAAGATCAAAAAGCAGTGTGGGGTCTTCCTGGTTCCGCACCAGCGATTCATACTGCTTGACGGCATGATAATATTCCCGGCGCTGCACAGACTTGCGAGCGGCAAGCTCGCGCTTTAATATCTTCTGCCATTGATGAGTAGCATAGAAAGATGCGGCCTGGCGGGCCACTGGCTCATAGGTGCCATTCATGACAAAGTCGACAACAAGGCTCCTCTGCAGAGGGCCGGGCCTGGCCATGGGCTGAAGCACCTTCATCCACAGGGAGAGTTCTTCCTGGGGCGGCAGGGCGATATTCTGCTGGGCACATTGCTCCAGAAACAATTCCTGGGCGGAGGGGGAGGTTGCCTGACCATAGATGGCAAGTGCCTCTGACCAGTGAAAAAGCGCCCATTGCAAACGGGCCTTGACCAAAAGGGCCGCAAACCATTGCGGCCTTTGCGTTAGAGCCTGGTCAGCCATTGCCAGCCCTTTGTCATAATGGCCCAAGGCAAGGGCCACTCTGGCTCCGAAGAGATTAAGGAGGGCATTATCATCATGCATTGCCAGCAGATTGCTGGCCAGATTGTCTGCCTCATCGAATTCACCATTCAGCTCAAGCACCCGGACAAAGCGCAGCAGATAGCCAAAAGAGAGGGGCGCGGCATCCCGCAGATGCGTGCCGGCAACACTTGCCAGCGGATAGAGGCCTTTTTCCAGGGCCTCATTCATGAAGGCCGCCAGCAAGCCGGCATCATTACCCGCCAGATCCAGGACCTTTCTCATGGTTGCCTTGGCCCTCTTCTCATCCCCCAGCTCTGAATAAAAATGGAAAAGATTGACCTGGGCGGAGAAAGAGTGCTCTTGATCGGCAACCAGGGCGGTGAGAAGAGCGAGACTCTGGTCATCGTCACCTTCTTCAAAATAGGCCTTGGCCATCTGGACCTTTATTTCAGCACGCTCTTTCTGGGCGCACACCTCCCCTTTTGGGGCAGCAAGAAGTTGCCGCCCTAAAAGGAGGGCATCTTCAAATTCTCCCAGCCCGTTCAGGACACGCAGCTCATACAGGGATCGCTGACAGCGGAAGGTCTCAGAATGGACTGAGGTGGCATGGAGCCACGACTCCGCTTCAGCCACCTCACCGAGCAAGAGATTGAGGTCCACGAGGGCAAAAAGGGCGCGCTGATCATGCCCGTCCAGCCAGGCCAAACGATATTGTTGCTCCGCCTCATGGAAAAGACCATAAAGCCGATACATCTCGGCGGCATCCAGGCGGGCCTGAATCTGATTTTCCACATCCCCTTCAAGAAAGAAGGGCTCATAGATCTCTTCGGCCAGACCTATTTCACCAACACGACCCAAGGCCCGGGCATACCTGAGCCGGCCGTCAGGCGTCAGAAATACCGATTTATCAGCAAGGCTGGCCGCCTGAGCCATGACCACATCGCGGCGCCCCAGAGCACCGGCAATATCTAGAAAAATCAACCTGTTGAGATCAGACGAGTTTTCCTTGGCCACGACCTCGGACATATCCCTGAAGGCATGCTCGGAGAGGCCGAGAAAATGGAAGATCCGGGCCCGAATAGCCAAAAATTCAGGGGAGAAAAATTCTCTCTCCACCAGAGGAGTAAAAAGATGCCAGCCTGCCTGCTCGTCTCCCTGCCGGAAATGGTGTTCAGCCAGCCTCAAGGTGACGAGATAATTGCCGGCATCAAGTTCGTGGATTTCCTGAAGCATGGCAACCATCTCAGCCCCCCGCCCCATTTTGTCCAAAAGAGAAAGGATCTCCAGACGACTCTCCAGATCCCCTGGCTGGGCGGCGGCAATCTGGCGCCATCTCTGCAGGGCCTCCTGGTACCGTCCTGTTGCCGAGAGATTTCTGGCCAGATTCACCAGATATTCCCCCCCACTCCCTCCCCGGCCGACCAGGTGTTCATACTGGGCTACCGCTTTTTCGGTCTCCCCTGTTTCGGTAAAAACCTGGGCGGCCTGCTGACGGATTTTCTCATCCGGCTCTGCAACCAGCTCCAGATAGCGGCTATAGAGGCGGCTGCTCTTGACCAGATTTCCCTCTGTCCTATAACTTTGGGCGAGAACAAGACTTTTTTCCGCGTCATCCGGAAAGGCCGCAAGATACTGCTCAAGAAAGGGAATGGCCTGTTGATGCTTGTTCTGGTCCACATAGATGACGCCGAGCCGGCCGGCCAGCGCATTGTCTGCGGGCTCCTTGCTGAAACTGTGCAGGAGATGGGGGAGAGCCTCCGCCTCACGCCCCTGGCCGCTGTAATAGGCGGCAAGGTGGGCATGGGCAGGAGAATAATCGGGCCGGCCAACAAGTATTTTCTGCCAGTATTCAGCGGCCAGATGACTCAGGCCGAGGCGATCGTGGACCTGGGCGACAAGCAACAGGGTTTCAAAGGAGGCCTCTTTGTCATTGGCCAGGGATGCTCCCAGGACCCGGGCCTGTTGATCATTGCCCAGATCTATATAGAGGCGGAACAATGCCTCCTGCAGAGCAACATCATTTGCCTTTTTACGATGGAGGGCTTCCAGAACAGGCAGGGCCTTCTCCTTTTGTCCCAAGGAGATATAGGACTGATAGAGCTTAACACCCACCGTATATTTCTGTTCACCTCCGGCCCAGACCCTGGCCAGATAGGCGACTGCCCGTTGTGTTCTGCCCGTGGCCAGCAGGAGAAGTCCCTGGGCCTGTTGATAGGAGAGATTGTCGGGATTGACCTCCAGGAGTTGCTCTACATCCCTCTCCGCCTCATCGTATCTCTCCATGGTCAGGAGAAGCCGGGCCCGTTCCCATCGCGCCTCCAGCAGATGGGGACGGTCGTCCAGCAGTTGCGCGTAAAGCTGAAGAGCCTCCCCGGGCCTGTCCTGACGCACAGAGTCTCTGGCGGTCAGCCAAGGAGACCACCAGCCCTGCTCGGTCACATCAGCAAGAACAAGATGGGGCGGCACAAGGGGAGTTTCCAGGCCCTGCAGGGTGGGCGCCATCCTGGCCTGTACAGAGAAAGGCCAAGACATGCAGAGCAGAAAAGAGAGCGTTATGAGGATTTTTTTTTGCACGATAATCAACAAAAAAAGAGGGCGCAAAGTCCCTCTTTCCTGGTTTCATAAATTATTCTTTTTCTGTAACTATTCAGGTTACAACAAAGGGCCCTGCCGTACCACATCAGATCAAAGCAGGCCCCGATCCCGATAGAATCCCGCAATCTGGGCCACCACAAACTCCAGCATCTCCTTGCTCAGTTCCGGGAAGATGGGCAGGGCCAGGGTTTCGGCGGCAGCCTTATCCGTCTCTGGCAGGGCAGGCCCCTGCCAGCCCGTCTTGACAAGGCATTCCTGGCGATGGAGAGGCACCGGATAATAAATCTCCACCCCCACATCATGAGCAAGCAGATAGTCTCGCAAGGCATCCCTCTCCCGCGTCCGGATGACATACTGATTATAGATATGATAATCAGGCCCAGCCACTGGCTCGTCAGCATATGGACGATAAAGTGCCGGGGGCAGCTGAATCAGGCCCTTTTCAAGCAGTCCGGTTTCTGCAAACAGGGCTTCGTAGGTCAAGGCATTCTGCCTTCTGCCCCGGTGCCACTCAGGCAGATGGCGCAATTTCACATCAAGAATGGCGGCCTGCATGGCATCAAGGCGGAAATTGCCGCCCAGAACGCCATGACAATATTTCGGTTTACCGCCGTGGACCCTGATCACCTCAAGCTCCTGGGCAAAAGCCTCATCCTGAACCGTGATCATGCCGCCATCCCCCATACCCCCGAGATTCTTACTGGGAAAAAAGGAGAAACACCCGGCAACCCCGAAACTGCCTGCCCTTTGCCAGCGAACGCCGCCCTCCTCAGCAACCGGGAAACAGGCGCCAATGGCCTGGGCAGCATCTTCCACCACAGGCAGGTCATATTCAGCCGCCAGGGCCATGATCTCATCCATGGCAGCACATTGACCATAGAGATGCACAGGTATAATGGCCTTGATATCCTTAGCGCCCTGGTTGAGGATCTGGCGCATCCCGGCAGGGGAAATATTAAAGGTATGGGGATCAATATCGGCAAAAACAGGGGTGGCGCCCAGCCGCAGAATAGAACCCATGGTGGCAAAAAAGGAGTAGGAGGAGGTGAGCACCTTGTCGCCGGGACCAATGCCAAGCCCCATCAAGGCGCAGAGCAGGGCGTCCGTGCCACTTGACACCCCTATGCCCCTCTGGGCCTGGCAATAAGCAGCCACATTCTTCTCAAATTTTGCCACATCAGGACCCAGAATATACATGGAGGAATCCATTACCCTGGTGATCTCTGCCAATATTTCCTCCCGGAGGGGAGCGAGTTGTTCACCTAAATCTAAGAGAGGAACTCTCATGTGCGCTCTTCCTTACATCACAGCCTGTGACGATCATTTTTTTAAACACAACCCGCCTAAAGCGAGATTAATTCTGCCATTGACCAAATACCTGGTCGAGAAAACTATGAATATCAGGCACTTCTTGCTCAAGATATTTCTTCATCTTGGTCAGCAAATTTGCCTCAATCTGGCGGACCCGTTCCCGGGAAATGCCGAACTGGTCAGCAATATCCTGCAGGGTCAGAGGTTCATCGCTCAACAGACGGGCGGCCAGAATGACCTGCTCCTTCTCATTGAGCTTGTCCCTCAGGTTGGCCAGCAATTCCCCCATCCGCTCCCGGACTTCTATCTCGGCAACTTTCTGCTCCACGGAAGGTCCGGAATCGGGCAAAAAACTTTTCTGATCGTCATCCGAATCTTCCCGAACCGGACTCTCCAGGGAAAGATCCCAGTTGTCCATGCGCTGACTCATCTCCAGGACTTCGCTCTCCTTGACATTGAGACGTTCAGCCAGCAGTTTCGCCTCAGGAAGAAACCCCTGACTCTCCAAAAGCTTGCGCTCCTTATTGAGACTAAAAAAGAGTTTGCGCTGGGCCTGGGTGGTGCCGATTTTTACCAGCCGCCAATTATCCATAATAAACTTCAGGATATAAGCACGGATCCAATAGGCGGCATAATAGGAAAACTTGACGCCTCGATAGGGATCGAACTTCTTCACCGCCTGCACCAGGCCGACATTCCCTTCCTGGATCAGGTCAAGAAAATTTTGCATCCAGTATTTCTGGAAATCCATGGAGACCTTCACCACCAGACGCAGGTTGGCGGTGACCAGCCTATAGGCGGCATCAGGGTCTTTCTCCTCATGGAATTTCCGGGCGAGGCTGTCTGTCTCCTCCCTGGTCAGGAGAGAATGCTGACTGATCTCCTGCAGATAGCGATGCAGCCCGGACTGATTAATGGTGGGCAGATTGGGATCATCAGGCAGGGTAACCAGCGCATGGAGGTTGGACTGCTCATCTCTATCGGTGTCTCTTTTCTTCACCGGTAACTATTTTCCTCTAGGCTGTAGGGGCCGAAAAAGCCGTTGCTCAAGCCAGCTACCAAGATCTTTTACCTGGCCAGAACAGAGCCCCACTTTATCAAAAACCAAAAGAGTAACACTACCATCTCCAGACATAAAAAGCGCGTTTTTTTACCTCCAGAGCAACGGATTCCCGCCCTCATAGTTTGGAAAATTCGCCCCTCAAAAGGGAGAACAGCAGACAAGGAAGCCGACTGTTGTTGTTGACAAGCAAAGGGCTCTTAATATATACACCTTCAAGAAGCTCCTTCTGCCTCCTGCGGCAGCTGCAAAAAATTTCCAGTCAGACATCCCCCCTCTTCACCTCTCTCAAAAAGGCCGACGGTCAACAGTATAAAATGAAAAATATTCGTAATTTCAGCATAATAGCACATATTGATCATGGCAAATCGACTCTCGCTGACCGCCTCATCCAAAAATGCAATATGGTCTCTGCCCGTCAATTCAAAGATCAAATGCTGGACAGTATGGACATAGAGCGGGAAAGGGGAATTACCATAAAAAGCCAGACCATCTGCATGCCCTACCAGGCCAAAGACGGCAAGAAATATGTACTCAATCTGGTGGACACCCCCGGCCATGTTGATTTCAGCTACGAGGTTTCCCGCGCCCTCAATTCCTGCGAGGGGGCCCTTCTTCTCATTGATGCCGCTCAGGGCGTGCAGGCCCAGACCCTTGCCAATCTCTACCTGGCCATGGAAAATGATCTGACAATCATCCCGGTTATCAACAAGATCGACCTACCCTCTGCCGATCCTGAAGCGGTGGCCCTCCAGATCGAAGAAGACCTCGGCCTCGACATGGATACGGTCCAGATGTGTTCGGCAAAAACGGGCCAGGGCGTTGACGAAATCCTGGAAGCCATTGTCCACCTGCTCCCCCCGCCCCTGGAGGGTGATCCAGAGGCGCCCCTCCAGGCCCTCATCTTTGATGCCAGCTACGACCCCTTTCGCGGCACCATCATTTCCGTGCGCATCATCAATGGCACAGTCAAGACGGGGGACACCATCATTTTCATGTCAAACAATACCTCCTACAAGGTAGAGGAGGTGGGGCTCTTCCGTCTCAAGAAAGAGGCGAAGAAGAGTCTGCAGGCCGGTGAAATAGGCTATATCCTGGCCGGTGTCAAAACGGTCAACGATACCCGGCCCGGCGACACCATCACCAACAAGGAGAGGCCATGTGCCGCTCCCCTGCCCGGCTTCAAGGAAGTTCAGCAGGTGGTGTTTTCTTCCATCTATCCCATCTCCACCGATGATTATGAAAATCTGGCCACTGCCCTGGAGAAGCTCAAATTAAATGATGCAGCCCTGACCTTCCAGAAAGATGCCTCCAGTGCCCTGGGATTTGGTTTCCGTTGCGGCTTTCTGGGCCTGCTCCACCTTGAAGTAATCCAGGAACGGCTGGAGCGGGAATTTGATATCCCCATCATTCTCACCGTGCCTTCGGTCTGCTACCACTTTTACCTCACCGACAATACCATGCTCGAAGTGGACAATCCGGCCCATTTTCCTGATCCCGCCGCCATTGCCTATACAGAAGAGCCTTTTATCAAGGCCACCATCCACATGCCGGAAAAATACATGGGGGCGGTGATGACCCTGTGCATGGAACGGCGCGGCGAAAATACCCATTACCACTATCCCACGCCGGGCCGGATCGAGTTCACCTGCGAACTGCCTTTAGCCGAGGTCATCTATGATTTTTATGACCGCCTCAAGTCCGTGACCCAGGGCTATGGCTCTTTTGACTATGCCCTGTTCGACTATCGCAAGAGCGATCTGGTCAAACTCGACATCCTGGTGAACGGTGAAAAGGTGGATGCCCTTTCCCAACTTGTGCACCGGGCAAACGCCAGGGCCCGGGGCCTCCATGCCTGCGAGAAGCTCAAGGAAGAAATCCCCCGCCAGATGTTCAAGATCGCCATCCAGGGGGCCATCGGCGGCAATATTGTGGCCCGCTCCACCATTTCGGCGCTGCGCAAGGATGTCATTGCCAAATGCTACGGTGGCGACATCAGCCGCAAGCGCAAGCTGCTGGAAAAGCAGAAGGCCGGCAAGAAACGGATGAAGATCATCGGCAATGTTGAAATCCCCCAGCGGGCCTTCCTGGCCGTTCTCAAGAGCGACCAGGGCTAGCCCCAGATGGGGAGATGGCCACAGAGCAGCCAGGCAGACCTGCTCCACCCTGTTCTTACCTGCTTTTTTTTTAAAAAGAACCCCTCCACACCGCGCCGGCAATGTACGGTGCTCACCACGACGGCCTGCAAGAAGCGCCGTCATCTCGCTCCGCGCCGGCACCTCACCGCAGCATGAAAAGAAATCGCTGCCATCCAGATCATGGATAATTCTATAGGGAATCCTGGCCGCAACCTGCGCGGCCACAGCCGCTCCAGCACCTTGCTGGCTCCCAGCCGCGGGCATTTTGAAGGCAAGAGCCTAGTGCATTGTATCACTTAAAGTTTCGTATAGTTATGCAACTCTGCCTTTAACCACAAAGGCATTCTTTTTAATACCCCCTTGAGTTATTCCGGGGAAAGTCAAATAAATTTTGTGGGGATGTAAGGCCCCATTTACGTAAAATCGTTCTTTGACAATTCGGTAAAACTTTACAGCTTTTCGATTCTTGGTTATGAAAATTTAGAGGACGGGAGTACTGATCCCGCACTCAACGCTAACTGCGTTTTGGGACAGCTTCCGTTCCTCTCTCTTCTTCCTTTGCCGCCTCGATATTGGGGCGTGTGCGTCAAAAGCTTGATACCGACGACTTTTATCTTTACCCACCTTTGGTGGTTGGGTTGAGGCTTTTGCCCTGTTATCCAAGTCTATTTCAGGATTAAACG
>JAVLBA010000046.1:0-21012 GCA_031581485.1 Desulfurivibrionaceae bacterium
GTCATCACCACGGATAGCCGCGGGGGGATTATCCTCATCAACAAGGTGGCCGAAACCCTCACCGGCTGGAACCTTGATGAGGCGGCTGGACAGCCCTTAACAACGGTATTCAATATCATACATAGCGTGAGCCAAACAGCAGCTGAAAACCCCCTGCAAGAAGTTATGGCCTCAGGAGAGATTATCGCTTTAGGCGGGCAAACCGCCCTGATTTCCAAAAACGGCAGGGCCCGCACTATTGCCGCCAGTGGCGCGCCCACCAGAGACCATGACGGCAAGATCATCGGCATGGTTCTGGTCTTCCGAGATATTACCGCCCAGCTCCGCACCGAAGAGGAACTGCTCAAAATAAAAAAACTTGAGGCCATTGGGGTTCTGGCCGGCGGTATTGCCCATGACTTTAACAATATCCTGTCGGCCATTGTCGGCAATATCGATCTCTCCCTGCTTGAGGCCGGTCTGCCCGTCAAAACAGAGGAACGTCTCCACAAGGCGGTCAAGGCGACCTATCAGGCCCGGGCCTTGACCCAGCAGCTCCTTACGTTCGCAAAGGGCGGCGAGCCCATCAAAAAGACGGCATCTCTCATGGATGTTATCAAAGATACCGCCCATGCCGTCCTCCAGGAAGATACGGTTTCCTGCCGCTATCTCTTCCCGGATGATCTCTGGCTTGTGGACATTGACCAGGGCCAGTTGAGTCAGGTTGTCCGCAATCTCCTCCTGAATGCCTGCGATGCCATGCCCTCAGGAGGTGTCATTGAAATACGCTGTGAAAATATAACAGCCAGTGCCGCCACTCTTGCCCTGCCCCAGGATGGCCATTATGTGCAGATGAGCATAAAAGACAGCGGCACAGGTATTGCCGCCAACATCCTGGACAAGATCTTTGATCCTTATTTTTCCACCAAACAGCACGGAAGCGGTCTTGGTCTGGCCATCAGCCATTCCATCATCAGCAAACATGGCGGCCACATCTCCGTGCACTCCACATCTGAAAAAGGCTCCACCTTGATGGTTTATCTGCCCGCCTCAGCCCAGAATCTGGCCGCCGCCAAAGAGAAAAAAGAAGCCGGCTTGCCTGCCGGCAAGGCCAGGATTCTGGTCATGGATGATGAAGAACCCGTACGCCAGATCAGCCAGGCCATGCTGGGCCATCTGGGCCACGATGTTCTGCTGGCCCAAAACGGTGAAGAAGCCATCAAAATATATGCCGAGGCCAGGAGCAGCACTGCCCCGGTTGACATCATCATCATGGACCTGACCATACCGGGCGGAATGGGAGGAAAAGAAGCGGTACAAAAAATTCTGGCCATGGACCCGGAGGCAAAGGTCATTGTGTCCAGCGGTTATTCCAATGACCCGGTCATGGCAAATTTCAAGAAGTATGGCTTCTGCGCAACCCTTGCCAAGCCCTATCAACTCAGAGACCTCACCGAGGCGATCAGTCAATTTCTGGAGTGATCACCCCTTTTCCAAAAGCCGTCATTGAATAATCCTGACCTGCACTGTTTCTACAAACTTGCCGCCGGCCAAGATATCGGAAACCACAATGACCCGGTCTCCCGGCGCCACGATATCTTTCCCGGTTAACAGCTCTAAGGCCCGACATATTGTCGTTTCCGGGGCCCGGGAAAATTTGACCATCAAGGCCTGGACCCCCCAATAGATCGCCAATCGCCTCCTGACATGACTGGTGTTGGTAAAGGCATAAATCGGCGCATTGGGGCGACAGCCCGAGACCAGGACCGCCATCAGGCCCCGGCGGGTGAAAACCAGGATGGCCTTGGCCTGCAGGTTATTATTGAGAATGGCGGCACAACGGGCAATCTCAGGTTTGCTCTTACCGGAAGCTTCCACCCGCACCTTCAGATCAAGCTGTTGCCGCTGCTCAGTGCGCCGGGCCACCCCATCCATGACCTCCAGGGCCTTGAGTGGATATTTACCGGTGGCGGTCTCCCCGGAAAGCATGGTGCAGTCAACCTCCTGCAGCACCGCCCAGGTGATATCGGTCACTTCCGCCCTGGTGGGGGTGGGATTGATGATCATCGATTCCAGCATATGGGTGGCGACGATGACCGGCTTACCCGCCTGCCGACAGCGCCGGGCCATCTCCTCCTGGAGGTGGGGCACCTCCTCAAGGGGCAACTCGGCCCCCAGATCCCCCCGGGCAATCATCACTCCATCTGCAACCTCAATGATTTCAGCCAGATGAGGAATGGCATCGGCGCTCTCAATCTTGGCGATCACATCGATCTTGGCCTTTCTGGCCTGCAGATAGTCCTGCAGCGCAACAATGGCGGAGGAGGTCTTGACAAAGGAGAGGGCAATAAAATCAACCCCCTGGGCAATGCCGAACTGGATATCTTCCCAGTCTTTTTCCGTAATGGAGGGCAGAGCCGCCGACTTGCCCCGGATATTCAGATGACGACGGGAGCTCAAGAGCCCCTCATCAAGAGAGCGGCAGAGGATATCGCGGGCCGTCTTTTTGATCACCTCCAGAGAGATCATGCCGCCATCAACAAGAATGGTATCGCCAACCGACACATCATCAATAAAACCATCGTAACTCACCTCAACACAATGGGGCTCGAGAACGGCCTCCCTGCGGATGGTGAAGATCAGCGAATCGCCCTTTTTTAAAAAAATATCCGGATTGACATCACCGGTTCTTATTTCCGGCCCTTTGGTGTCCAGGAGGATCGCCACGGTGGTCCCCTCCTTGCGATTTATGCGCTTGAGGTGGTGAATCACCTGGGCATGCCAGTCATGGTCGCCATGGGACATATTGAGACGGGCGATATTCATGCCCCGGCAGGCCATAGTCTTGAGCGTTTCATAGGCCTCGGTACGGGGACCAATGGTGCAGACAATCTTGGTTTTTCGCATTGTGTTCATAGGATCAACCATACCCTAAAAAAAATCCAGGCCACAAAGAGCCGACCGCCGGAGGAACCAGGTGTACATGCCACCAGCCGCGCTGGGACTGAACCGCTCTAAGGGGCTGCCCCGGCGGTTTCGTTTTGCCCGTCTCCGTCATTGTCCATCCCCATGAGAATATTTCACAATACAAAAACAATATCTTAATATATAAGACCGCACGGAGACAATGGAAACAGCAGAACCATTTTTTCATAACTCTCCAGAGATCGGCTGTGGCGCCGCAACTCCACAAAACGATATCATCATGCCCGCCACAGGCATGATGATATCGTTTTGTCAGCACGGATGTGGTAAAAATAATAGCAGAGGTCAGGCACTTGCAGTATCTCTTTTTCCGATCACCGACCACCTGAAGGAAGAGCTTACCCATGATCAATCCAGTCTTAGATCCGCAGAGCATGGTGTTCTGGACCCGTATTGGCGCCACCATCCTCTGCGGCGGCATTATCGGCTGTGAACGCCAGCTCCGAGGCAAACCAGCAGGCATCAGGACAAGTATCCTCATCTGCCTGGGCACCCACGTTTTTGTGAGTCTGGGCGCCTCCCTCAGCGCCCACACCCTGGACCCCTCACGGGTCCTTGGACAGGTGGTCACGGGCATAGGTTTTATCGGCGCCGGCGTGATCATGTCCAAAGAAGGCCTGGTCAAAGGGGTGACCTCAGCCGCCATCATATGGGTTCTGGCGGGTATCGGTGCCACCATCGGCCTGGGCCAGCTGGCAATGGCTCTGGCCATCACCATGGTCACGGTCTCTGTCCTTCTCGGCGTTGAATTACTGGAATCAATCTTCAAGAAACTCCGCCGCGGCGCCTATTCTCAATACCGCAAGCAGCAGGAATTCTTTGAAGAATAACCATGATCCTGGAGCCGTCATTTCTCCCGGGAGAAATGGCGGCTCTCTCCTTTACGTAAAGCAAAGATGAAAGAGCGATACTCCCCTGGCCGACATGAGAATGGTAGCAGCAAAGAGATGAAGGGACCATGCCCCCCCAAAACAACCATTGGCTGGCGCGAATGGACCTCTCTGCCTGATCTCGGCATTCCGGCGGTGAAGGCAAAGGTCGATACCGGAGCCCGAACCTCTTCCCTGCACGCCTTTTTCGTGGAACCCTTTACAGAAGATGGCCAGAAAAAAGTGCGGTTTCGGATTCACCCCTTGCAGAAAAGGACGGATATTGAGCTCACCTGTGTGGCTGATGTTATTGACCAGCGCCTGGTGAGTGATTCTGGGGGGCATCGTGAAATGCGCTACGTTATAAGGTCAAAAATCATTATCGGCAGCAGCGAGATTGAGGCGGAAATAACATTAACAGACAGGGACACCATGCATTTCCGGATGCTCTTGGGCCGTACGGCCCTTACCGATACATTCCTGGTGGACTCCAAGCTTTCCTATATTGCCGGTCCCAGACCGATAAACATCTATGGCTTAAAAAAGAAGAGGAGAAAGAAGTGAAAATTGGAATACTGTCGCGGAACAAGGATCTCTACTCCACCGACAGACTGGTGAAGGCCGCCCAAGAGCGGGGTCACGAGGTGAAGGTCATTGACCCTCTCCTTTGTTATATGAATATCACCTCGCACCGGCCCTCAATCTATCTTAGAGGGGAAGCCCTGGAGGGCTACAACGCCATAATACCCCGGATCGGGGCCTCCATCACCTTTTTCGGGACAGCAGTGGTCCGCCAGTTTGAGATGATGGAGGTGTACAGCCTGAATGAGTCCGTGGCCATCACCCGCTCCCGCGACAAACTCCGCTCCCTGCAGCTTCTGGCCCGAAAAGGCATTGGTATGCCTGTTACGGGGTTTGCCCACTCAACCATCTATACCAAAGACCTGATCGCCCTTGTCCATGGCGCCCCTCTGGTCATCAAACTCCTGGAGGGCACCCAGGGCATCGGGGTGGTACTGGCGGAATCCCTGCAAGTGGCGGAAAGTGTTATTGAGGCCTTTCGCGGTCTCAAGGCCAATATCCTTGTCCAGGAATTTATCAAAGAGGCGAATGCCAAGGATATCCGCTGTTTTGTGGTGGGCAACAAGGTTGTTGCCGCCATGATTCGGGAGGGTAAAGAAGGTAATTTTCGCTCCAACATCCATCAAGGGGGCACTGCCCACAAAGTGAAAATAAGCCCTGAAGAACGTTCCACCGCTATCCGGGCCGCCAAGATAATGGGCCTCAATGTTGCCGGTGTGGACCTGCTCCGTTCCAATCACGGGCCCTTGGTTATGGAGGTTAATTCTTCTCCGGGTCTGCAGGGTATTGAAACAACCACCGGAATAAACGTTGCCCAGTTGATTATTGAATTCATTGAGAAAAATGCCCGCCTGGGCAAAACAAAAACAAAAGGTCAAGGCTAGGTTTTGAAAAGAAATCCCATTACCATCGGCAACACCTCTGTCCAGCCCGGCCAGAGGGCGACCATAGATCTGCCCATTGCCAGGCTTTATACCCACACCCAAATGAACCTGCCTATCCATGTGGTGCATGGCAAAAAAGAAGGGCCTGTTCTTTTTATCAGTGCCGCCATCCATGGTGATGAAATTAATGGCGTGGAAATCGTCCGGCGCCTCCTCAAGCTGAAAATGCTCGAAAAACTCAAGGGGACACTGATCGCCATTCCCATTGTCAATGTCTATGGTTTTATTAACCAGTCCCGCTACCTGCCGGACAGGCGTGACCTGAACCGGTCATTTCCGGGCAGCTACACCGGTTCCCTGGCCTCCCATCTTGCCAGAATCTTTATGACCGAAATTGTTGCCAAATGCAGTCATGGCATAGATCTTCACAGCGGCTCCGGCCACCGCGTTAATCTCCCCCAGATCCGGGCCAATATGGAAGATCCTGAGGTGGAGCGTCTGGCCACTGCCTTTGGGGCGCCGGTCATTGTTAATGCCCGGCTCCGGGACAACTCCCTGCGGGAGGCAGTGATAGATTTAGGCATCCCCATGCTGCTCTTTGAGGGAGGGGAAAGTCTGCGTTTTAATGAGCATCCCATAACCATAGGCCTTAAAGGCATTGTGGCGGTGATGCGTGAACTCGGGATGTTCCCCAGAAAAGAACGGAAAAAAATTCCCCTGCCCGTGGTGGTCAAGGCCACCAGCTGGGTAAGGGCGAACAAGAGCGGCATTATCCACTCGGCGGTGCCGCTGGGGGCAGTGGTGAAGAAAAATCAGGTGATGGCCTGCATCATTGACCCCCTTGGCGAGAATGAACAAAAGCTGCTGGCGCCCTTTGAAGGAATTGTCATCGGTTCCCTGAATCTCCCTCTGGTCCATACTGGAGACGCCATTTTTCACCTGGCCTCAGCGGAAAGGCGCCAGGATCTGGAAGATATCAGCGACATGGTGCTAGCCGGCACCCCCCTGAATGGCGGGGTATAAAGAGGCGCCCTCTCATCCTCTCACCTGATTACGGCCCCCCTCCTTGGCCCTGTAGAGCAGGGCATCGGCCCGGGTGATCAGTTCAGAGGTGGTTTCGCCCTTCTGCCATGTGGCCACTCCGGCACTGATTGTCACGGTTATGGGATGCTGCCACGTGAGCCCTTCCAGGGCCAGCCGAATACGTTCGGCGGTATTGAGGCCTTCCACCAGACCGGTTTCCGGCATCACCACCAGAAACTCTTCACCCCCATAGCGCCCGGCAATGTCCGCGGCCCGGATCTCCTCCCTCAGGGTGGTGGCAACTTGCTCCAGCACCTTATCGCCAAAGGGATGGCCATAGGCATCATTCACCTTCTTGAAAAAATCGATATCCAACATGATCACCGTCAGATCACGCTGATAGCGTTTAGCAGTGCTCACATGCTCCTGAAGGCGCTCAATGATATGGCGATGATTGTAGAGCTTGGTCAGACTGTCCGTGACCGAAATCTCCTGCAGCCGTTTATTTTTACGCTTCAACTCGACATTGAGGCGCTGCAGCCTTTTATTGGCCTCACCCAGCGCCCCCTCTGCCATGATACGCTCAGTAATATTATTGAGAATAATTGCAGCGCCCACCACCTCATCGGCCTCGCTGAGAGGGGTGATCAGGTAATCCACAGTGAGGCCGGTTTTTACCTTGCCGCAGATCTTCTCCATGCCGCTCAACATCCTGCCTTGGCAGATAGAACGGGCCAGGGAACCGTTACTCTCCAAAAAAGGCAGGGTGCTGCCGTCGCAGCAGTGCAGGGCCTTTTCGAGCCTGCGGCCCAGATAATCGTGGTTCCAGGAGAGCATGATGCAGGCCGCTTGATTGGCACAGGTGATAACAGTGTCACGATCAACAACAATGACCCCGTCATTGAGGGCATCAAGAATACGCAGCAAGCGATCACGCTCATGCCCGAGACGCTCCACAAGATCAGGGTCAGATCTGTTTTCTTTTTTGGCACCCATCTGCCCTTCTCTCCTTTTGCCGCGGGGAAACAACCAGAAATCCGCCTCTGCGCCAGAAAATCCCGCATGACGGGCAATGAGAGTTTATTGTCGGCATTATGGGAGGCCTTGTCAAATGGAGTCCATTGGCCAGGTTTTTTTTGGGAAACGCCCCTGAAAAGAGAGCAAAAAACTAAGGCAGCAAGACGGCTATCTCCTGCTGTTTTTTCTGCAGACGCTTACCGGAGACGGGGAAGATGGTTTTTAACTCCTGGGCAAAGAGGGAGACCCGCAATTCCTCAACCATGGTGGCAAAAGAGTCGAGCTCCTCGGCAATTTCAGGGGTAAGACCCTGGCGACGCCGGACCTCAGCGAGCCACGCCACAAAAGGGGTTATTTCCTGAAGGCGGGCCTTGTCGCGGGACGGATCCTGGATTTTCCGCTGCAGGCGGATGGTCAGGGCCTTCAGATAGCGGGGCACCTGGGCAATCTTGGCACTGCTCATGGTGAGCAGGAAATCAGGCGGCAGATAGCGCGCCACCTCCCCCCGGAAGGCAGCACATTCCTGGACGCTCATGCCGAAATATTTCTTGGCGTCACAGGCAGCCTCCAGGGTGGCGATAAAGTCGAGGGTGGCCCGCCGCTCCTGCAGGACGGCAATCACCTGTGCCAAGACTTTTTTACCCAGGAGATAGGGACCGGCCTTCTTCACCCTCTCCACGGTGGCGGCAAAGGTTTCCCTGCTGGGAATCAGGCCGGCCTGACAGCTGAAGATCTCCCGCCGGATAAAGGCAAAAAGCTGCTTGTTGATCTGCTCATGGCTGGCCAGCCCTTCATAAAGGGCCCAGTGGGCCCTGGGCAGGACAAAATCCTTGGCCAGACCCTGCAGGCCCTTGACAAACTGAAGGTCATAGAGCACCAGCAGCGCCTGTTGCGTCTCGCTCCGGCACACCTCGATATCGTTGAAAATACGGAGGGCAACACCTTTCTTGCCCTGGGCCACCAGGCCGGGATAGGCAAAACCGACAAGGTTGGCCTGGCGATCCTTGATCGGCAAACGCGCAGGCAGGTCGCCAAAATCCCAGGTGGTGATCTCCTGCCGTTCATACTGCCGGCGCAGCGTTGCCAGGCCCTGAGACTCATCGCCCTGCTCAACCCTTTTCTGCACCAAGACATTGGGATCCCGACTCGACTGCACGGCCTCACCGTCCACCAGCTCAAAACGCATGCGCAGATGGCGGGGCAGATTGTCCGTGCTCCACATGGCGGGCTCCACCTTGAGCTGAAAAACCTTAAAAACAGCCTCCTCAAGCTGGCGAAAAAGATTACCCTGGTAGGGTGTCAGCCGAGGCAGCAGCCTTTCGGCGGCCTGGGGGATAGGGACCAGATGGCGGCGGACGGACTTGGGCAGGCTCTTCAACAGACAGGTGATTTTTTCCGGCAGCAGACCGGGCACCAGCCACTCGAAATGGTCACGACGGCTGTGGGCGGCAAGGTTCCTGGGGATGACCACGGCAATGCCATCCTCCTGGGCGCCCGGGTCAAAGCAGTAGCGCAGTTTGAAGGTCAGCTCCCCGCAATGGGTGGCCTCGGGAAAATCAGCCAGCCGGTCCTCCTGGGGCTGGCCCTTGACGACATCTGCCTCCCCCATGCGCAGCAGTTCATCCCCGCCCTTTCTCTTGACAAAGCGGGCCAGACTCTGGCGATCAAAAACATCCGCCGGCAGGCGCCGGTCATAGAAGGCGAAGATCTCCAGGTCATCCACCAGCACGCCCCGCTGGCGGATCCGATGTTCCAGCTCTTCCATCTCCTCAATGAGGGTGCGGTTGGCCGCCAGAAAGGCAAAGCTCCCCCCGAGTTCGCCGCCCACAAGACCATCCTGGATAAAGATCTGCCTGGCCTCCACCGGTGCCACCCGGCCATAATTGACGCGGCGACCAGCCACGATAATCAGGCCAAAGAGGGAGACCTGTTCCTTGGCCACCACCATGCCCTGCTTCTTGGCCCAGTGGGGCTCCAGAAAGGTGCGTTTACAGAGATCACCGGCCAGGGGCTCAATCCATTCCGCCTTGATTCCTGCCACGTTCCGGGCAAAGAGGCGGGAGGTCTCCATGAGCTCACCGGCCATGATCCAGCTATTCTTCTTGCCGAATTGACCGGAGCCGGGAAAGACCATGAGCTCCTTGTCCTGGCAGCCCTGATAGATATTTTTAGCCTTCTGCAGGCCGATATTGCGCAGATTGCCGCTCAAAATGGCCCGGTGCACCTGCCCGTAGCTGGCCGGCTCGCTGTTTTCTAGGAAACACAAGGAGTGGCGACGCTTGTCCCGCCCCTCTTCGGCCAGGATGGAGCGGATCTGTTCATGGATGTCCTGCCACTCGCGCAGACGCTGGTAGGAGAGGAAATTCCTGGCACAAAACTTACGGAGTTTTGCCTGGCTGCCCATGGCAATGGCGGTTTGGGCAAAGAGGTCCCAGAGGGTGACGAAGGTCTCAAAATCGGAAGAAGCCGACTTGAAGCGGGCATGGGCCTCATCAGCGGCAGGCTCCTTGTCCACCGGCCTGAGACGCGGGTCCTGCAGGGACAGGGCCGCGGCAATAATGATCATCTCCCGCACGCAATTCTCCTGCCGGGCCGCAATGATCATCCGCGACAGGCGCGGGTCCAGGGGCAGCCGGGCCATGAGCCGACCGGCGGGGGTCAGTCTCCTCTCTTTGTCCAGGGCGCCCAGTTCCGTGAGAAGATGATAGCCATCGGCAATGGCCCGGCTTGAGGGCGGATCAACAAAGGGGAATGTGGCCGGCTCGCCGAGATGGAGGCTGGTCATCCTCAAGATGACCTCGGCCAGATTGGAACGGAGGATCTCCGGCCGGGTAAATTCCGGCCGGTTCAGGTAGTCGCTTTCTTCATAGAGACGCAGACAGATACCCGGCGCCACCCGGCCGCAGCGTCCGGCCCGCTGCGCACAGCTGGCCCTGGATATTTTCGCCACGGGCAATTTGCTGGTCCGGGCCCGCACATTATAACTTAAAATCCGGGCCAGACCGGTATCCACCACATAACGGATGCCCGGCACCGTGAGGGAGGTCTCGGCCACATTGGTGGCAAAGACGATCTTGACCCGGCCTGTTTCCTGGAAGACCCTGGTCTGCTCCCGGCCTGTCAAGCGCCCATAGAGGGGGAGGACCAGAGGGGTCTCCCTGCCCTTGTCGCTTTGGAAACGGCTGCTGAAGAGGGCCACGGCCTCGCGGATATCACGCTCGGTGGGCATGAAGACCAGCATATTGCCGGGCCCTTCCTGGTTGAGAAGATCCAGGGCGGCCTGGACCGCCTTTTCCACATAATCCCCTTCCTCGCCGCCCTGCTCCGGGGCAAGATATCTGATCTCCACCGGATAGGTGCGGCCGGAGACCTTGATAATGGGGGCATTGCCAAAGGCCTTGGCAAACTTCTCGGTATCAATGGTGGCTGAGGTGATGATCAGCTTCAGATCAGGGCGGCGCTTCAAGATCCGCTGCATAATGCCCAGCAGGAAGTCGATATTGAGACTGCGCTCGTGGGCCTCATCAATGATGATGGTGTCATAGGCCGCCAGAAATCTGTCACCCTGGGCCTCAGCCAGCAGGATGCCATCCGTCATGAACTTGATACGGGTGGCAGCGCTGGTATGGTTGCGGAAACGGATCTTGTGGCCCACCAGAGAGCCGGCCCAGCCAAGCTCCTCGCTCACCCGGGCGGCAATGGAAGTGGCAGCGATACGGCGGGGCTGGGTACAGCCGATCATTTTCTCCTGACCGCGGCCCGCCTCCAGACACATCTTGGGCAGCTGGGTGGTTTTTCCTGACCCGGTATCGCCGGCAACAATCACCACCTGATGCGCCTCTATGGCGGCAATGATCGCCTCCCTGGCAGCACAGATGGGTAAGTTCTTGGGATATTTTATTTTTTTTATAAGTTCATTCACGATATCATATCGAAGCAATTGAAAATAAAGCGTTTTTTTGATGCTGCCTGACTCTTTCCCTACGTTGTTTTTCTTTCTCCATCCCCCTGAAAATGGAGGTTGATTGTACCATTTTTATGTGCAAATAGAAATGAGGCAATTTTCCCGGTCACCATAAAGCGCCTGTCAGAGAGTCTGACCATATGCCATCCTTCAACCATTTCAAAAACCTGGTCTCGGCAACCACCAACTCAGGGGCCGACAAGAGTGCGGGCTCATCCTCCCCAAGGACCCACCCAGATTGCCGGCGCCATTAAAGATGGAGGATTAATGGCCTGACACCGGAGGCCGTACCCCCTGCCCTGCCGCTCTTGCCGGCCCTCTCCTTTGCCAATATGAAGATTGACAAGGGACAGGGCGAAATGGTTTACTAGCCCTCGGCCTTGTATGGGCAAGAGCACCACGGCAATCTCCCTTTTTTTGGAAAAAATCAGACGCACCTTTTTTCCAGCAAGATTAAAATAAGAACCGACGAAATTCTCTATGATGAAAATAGGCAGAAATGAACCCTGTCCATGCGGGAGCGGCAAGAAATTTAAGAAATGCTGCAATGATATCAACAAGTTCCAACCAAAAACCCCGGAAGCGACTGCCCAGGTATCCCTGAGCAGCGAGGTAGAAAAACTCCAGGAGTTAGCCGCTCGCAAAGAGGCCTCAGTACGGACCATGGGTGTTTTCATCTTTGTTGCCACCGAGCAAGGGGATGGGTGGCTTCTTGAGATGTCTGACGCCGATGCCCTCAAAGTGGCTGACAAGGGCAAAAAACTTGCTGTGGAAATCAAGGAAAGCGCCGAGACCATCGAGGTCAACTGGTCGCATCATTTCACCATCCGCAAAAAAGAATTCTTGGTCACCGATTATAAAGATAAGAGCGTGACCACGCTGAGTGATTTACCCACTCATGCCATTTTCGCCGCCATTAAACGGATCCGCAAAAAATTCCCCAAGGATGTCTTGGCAGCCATCCATCTGGACGAGGAGTAAGGGCGTGCCCCTGAGCCGCAGGCTGCTGCACCTGCTGCCGGCCCTGGCCATGTCAGGGGCCATATTTGCAGGGGCCTCGCTGCCCGGCAAATATCTCCCCGCCTTCCTCCATGGCGGTGTTGATAAATATGCCCATGCCCTGGTCTACGGACTGCTGGCTGCCAGTTATCTCTTTGCCTTTGGCAATGATCTTCTCCGCCGCTCTCCCCTGGGGATGAGCCTGGCCACCATCGTTATCTGCCTCTTGTACGGCGGCCTTGAAGAGTGGTATCAATCGATTATTCCCGGCCGGCGGCCAGACAGGTTTGATCTGGAGGCGGACATGATCGGCGTCATGGTGGTGATCATGTTCTGGATGATTATTCTTCTCAAGAAATCGGTGCCAGGGGATGGCGATTCTGCAACAAAGACCCCGGCCCAGGGCTCCTGAAACATGCGTTTCCTGCCCCTTCTAGGCGTCATGGTACTTCTCTTCCTGCTCTCCCACACCCCGGGCAGGAGTTTACCTGAAGCCGCCCTTTTTCTCTGGTGCTGGTGGTGCTGTACGGCCAGAAAAGTTTACCATGGATCTCGCCAAGACAAAGCCGATTTCCTGGGCAGAACCAGACGATAGGATCAACGATACCCGTCAGAAAAATGAAATCTTTTTCATAGAATATGAGGTTGTGCCATGGTCATCTCTGCCATAACCACTCCCCTTGTCATCATGGGGGCCGGGCTCATGCTCATCGCCCTTATCAGCGGCATTCGCCTCACCAAAAAAATCCCCACCAGGCTCCAGGATAAATGGCGGTTTCTTCTCATGCTCATGGCCATTTTTTTCTGCGGCCACCTCCTCTTTGCCGCCCTCCTGTTCAGAAGATTTCCCTTCCCTGATATCCTCATCGGCCTCAGCATCTTTCTTGGTGGCGCCTTCAGCCTGCTTGTTATCCACCTTACCAAGGGCGCGCTTAAAAAGTTCCAGGAAGAGGAGTGCAAACTATCCAAGGCCACGGCCAACATACAACAAAAGGAACGAAAACTGGCGGAGAGCAACGCCCTTTATCTGAAAGATCTCTTTGAGATGATTGCCGAGGTCCTGGCTAACCGGGACCAGCATACCTTTGAACATGATCTGCAGGTGGCGGCCATTGCCAAACTCATCGGCGAGAAACTGGGTCTGAGCGAAGAGACCCTTACCAGCCTGGAACTGGGCTGCCTGGCCCATGATATCGGTAAAACCGCCATCCCCGATGATATTCTCTTGAAACCGGCCAAGTTCACCTTTCAGGATCGAAATATCATGGAGTACCATCCTCTGATCGGCGCCAAGCTTGTAGCCCGCCATATTCAAGATGACAAGGTCATTGACATCATCCTCAATCATCATGAGCGGCTGGATGGCAGCGGCTATCCAGCCGGACTCAAAGGTGATGAAATAGGCATTCTACCGCGCATTGTCGCTGCCGCCGACACCTACGAGTCCCTTATTTCCCGCCGTTCCTATAAAAAACCCATCTCCACCGAGGAGGCCCTCGACATCCTCAGGGAGGAGGTGGCAAAAGGCCGGCTGGACGGCCGCATTGTCGATATCCTCATCGCCATTGTGCCGCAACTCCCTGAAGTGGAGGAGACCATACCCATAACGGCGGGCTTCATGAAAAACATTGAGATCTTTCGGAATCGCACCTATTTTCGTGAACCATTAAGCGATTTCTACAACTACCGCTATCTTCTCTTCCTGGATGATGCCGAGGTTCTCCACAAAGAGACCCTGCCCTACGATCTCATGCTCATCTCCTTTCCCAATTTCGGCACCTTTCAGCAGGAAAAAGGGTATCTGGTGGCAGATCAGGCTTTTGACGAGATCGGCCAGAACCTGTTGGATATCTGCAAGAATTTCAGCCAGCCCCGTGATTTTTACGACGGTTCGGTGATGTTGTTTAGAAAAAGAAATGATTATCTTATCTATCAGGAACATGAAGATGAAAACACGGCCTCTGTCTCTGTTTTCAATGATATATCCAAAACCCTCTCCCGCTTCAAAGAGGAGTGGGGCCTGCACTTTATCCTGGTCAGCCACCCCTGCCCGCCCGGCCAGCCAACCAGTAAAGCGCTCCATAATCTTCTCAAAAAGGCGGAACCTGCCATCCATAAAAAAACCGCTGGACATCTCGACCAGGAGCCTATAAGTTAAGACAATAATTAAATAGATAGTTATTTTTTCACTCGTTCTACTGGAGTATGATCATGCCCATTTATGAATTCAAATGTAATGCGTGCAGCAAAAAATTCGAGACCATTCTCACCTCAAGCGCCAAGGTCTCCGAGGTAACCTGTCCGGAGTGTCAGAGCAAAAATATCCAAAAGACCATTTCCGCCTCCAGCTACCGGCTCAACCGTTCCTCCAGCGCCATTCCGGCCGGTGCCCTGTCAGGCTGTTCCTCCAAGGGCGGCTTCTCCTGAGCTTAAGGATATAACGGTCAGGTTGATCGTTTCGAACCACAAAAAAGGGCCCAGCCAAGAGCTTGGGGATTGCCGCCCTGAAGGGCGACCGGCGCCTATTGATCTTTTAGTTGCTAAACGATAAGCAGCATTGCCGGGCCGCCAGGGGCCCAGATTGCCCTACATAACTGTCAGGCTTTTAGACAATAAAAAACAGGGCAGCCCCGCTCCGGAGGTGCCCTGTTTTTCAGATGTCAGAGCGGGCTCGACAGCCCGCTCCTTTCATGCCGGGTCACGCCTCATATTGATCATCATAGCTGCCAAAGGATTCCTCTTCAAAATAATCCAGGGCCTCCAGCGGCTCAAGGCGCAAGGGAATAAGAGAAAGTATCTCAAACTCCTGCTCACATTCCTCACAATAGACCTCGTCGCCGGGTTCGTTATCATCAAAAACCCTGATTTCGCCGCGACAAGCCGGGCATTTTTTACTTCTCATCACCGTTTCTCCATCCAAACCTGTAATTAATTTACTTAAGAGAAGTGTTGTTCCCTTTGCTCAACACCTTCTCTCCCCTTTTTCAAAGACATTTTCTGCCACTTCTGCTGCAGCCGGGAAAGAGTCCTCCGTGATAAAAAGTTGATCTGTTTCTTCCATCTCCACATGCTCCTTTGGCAGCCAGCCAGCCGTTAAGATCCCGGCTGCCTCTTCACAACCGAGCCGACCTCACACCTCTCACCTTTCACCTTTCACCTCACCCCTCTCACCTCTCACCTCTCATCTCGAGGACATTGCATAGCCGATGGTCCGATAGACCAGCTTGGCCGCGGTAAAGGCACTGTAGGCCGGGCCAGCCGGCGGTGCCAATTCAACAAAATCAACACCGACCAGCCTGCTTGTCCGGCAGAGCCTGGCAATAAGCCTGGTGGCCGTCTCCCAGCTCAGCCCATCCGGCTCTGGAGTGCCGGTGGCAGGCAGCACTGCCGGGTCAAGGCCGTCAAGATCAAAGCTCAGATAGACGGGCCTGCCATTAATCCAGGTGACCATCTCGTCAAGCCAGCTCTCCTGCGCCCGCATCCGCGCCGTGGTCCAGGGCTGCCAGCCCCGGCTCTGGCAGAGCAACCATTCTTCTTTGGAAAAGGCGCGGATGCCGGCCTGGACAAAGGGCACCCCCAGATCATCAATACGGCGCATAACGCAGGCATGACTCAATCTGTCGTCATCATATTCCTGACGCAGATCAAGATGGGCATCCACCTGGACCACGCAGAGCTCGGGATAATGACGCAGGCAGGCGGCAACACCTGCCACGGCCAAAGAATGCTCCCCGCCCAGGATAACGGGGAGCTGCCGGCGAGCCAGTGCCCCTGCCACCTCCTGGCTCAGACGCATCAGCACCTCCTCGGTACTGCCCTGGCAGTCAAGGGGAGGACGGGTGGTTATCCCCACCTGCCACGGCTCAGACAACAGCTCGTCATCAAAGACCTCCAGGGCCTCTGAGGCGGCAAGGATGGCGGCCGGCCCCTCTTCGGTGCCGGCCATCCAGCTGACTGTGGCGCCGTAGGGTACCGGGATAATGGCCACCCGGGCGGATGCTTCATCCTGGGCCTGGCATCCTGCTTCCAGGAAATAGGGGTGATTCATCATTGCTGACTCTTATTGTTCAAAATAGGTGTAGCCCCGCAGACCCGCCTCAAACGCATCCATGACCTGGCGCCGCTCGCCCGGAGTAATAAGGCCGGCCTGCACCGCCTTTTCCGCCCTGGCCCTGACCTGGCTGACCAGCAACCGCGGCTCATACTCCACATAGGAGAGAACGTCAGCGACGCTGTCTCCCTGGATCTCCCGGGACAAGACAATTTCATCCTCTTCGCTGATGGAAACCGCTACAACATTGGTGTCACCCAGGAGATTATGGAGGTCGCCCAGGGTTTCCTGATAGGCCCCCACCAGGAAGACGCCCAGATAATACTCCTCTTGATTCAGGGTATGGAGAAGTAGAGTCTTTTTGATGTCATGGAGATCCGTGAATTTATCAATCTTGCCGTCTGAATCGCAAGTGACATCGGAGAGGACGGCATTCCTGGTGGGCTTTTCATTCAAGCGATGCACCGGCATGATGGGAAAAAGCTGACCGATGGCCCAGGAATCAGGCAGGGACTGGAAGACGCTGAAATTACCATAATAGGTATCCGCCAGAACACTGTCGATATTTTTCAGCTCTTCAGGGATGAACTTGAGCTCCTTCATCTCCGTACTGATCTTTTCCATCATGGTCCAGAAGATCTCCTCGGCCAGGGCCCGCTGCCGCAAAGGGATGACCCCGTGCCGAAAAAGGGTGCGGATCTCTTCCAGATAATAGGTGGCGTCATGGAACCACTCCTGGAGATTCTTGGAGGTGAGGGTCTTCTGCAGCTCCAGGAGGTTCTGGAGCATGAGATGGCTGTCCGCAGGCAATTCGCTGACCTCGCGAAAATTGGCCAGCCGGCAGACATCGAGGATATTAAAGAGCAGCACCTCATGATGGGCCACCGTGGCCCGGCCGGATTCGCTGACCAAAAGCGGATGGGCCACCTCCGAATCGTCGGCAATACTCTTGACCACCTCCACAAGGTCGCTGCAATACTCCAGCAGCGAATAGTTGCGGCTCGATTCAAAATTGGTGTGGGAACCATCATAATCCACGGCCAAACCGCCGCCCACGTCGAGGATACCCAGGGGCGCCCCCTCCTTGACCAGGTTGACGTAAAAGCGCATGGCCTCGCCGATGGCCGTCCTGATATTGCGGATATTGGGGACCTGGGAGCCGATGTGATAATGGAGCATCTGCAGACAATCCAGCATACCCTGCTGCTTTAAGATGTCCACCATCTCCATGATTTCCGAGGCAGTGAGCCCAAAAAAGGAACGGTCGCCCCCGGAATCCTGCCAGAGGCCGCCGGCCCGGGTGGAGAGCTTGACCCGCACCCCGAGGTTGGGGCTCACCCCCAGCCTTTTTACGGTCTTAAAGACCAGCTTCAGCTCGCTGAGCATCTCCACCACGATGATGACCCTGAGGCCCATCTTCTGGCCGTAACAGGCGAGCTCCATGAATTCCTCATCCTTATAGCCGTTGCAGATGATAAAGGATTCCGGATCATTGATATGGGCCAGGGCGATGATCAATTCCGCCTTGCTGCCCACCTCCAGACCATGCCTGTATTTCTGGCCCTGGCGGGTGATCTCCTCAATCACCTGCTGCTGCTGGTTGACCTTGACCGGATAGACGCCTTGGTAGGGGGCCTGGTACTCGTTATCCTTAATGGCCTGGCGAAAGGATTTATGGAGCAGACCGATCTGGCTGCTCAAGATATCGGTGAAGCGCAGGAGCAGGGGCATGCCCACTCCCCTCTCCTTGACCCCTTCAATGATCTGATGGAGGCTGACCCCGGCCTTGTTCTGGCCGGGCCGGGGATGCACGTGGACCTCCCCCTTGGCCGAGACGCTGAAATAGCCGCCCGACCAGTCATGGATCCCGTAGAGTTCGGCAGAATCCTTATAATTCCATGGTTTCAGGTTTTTTCTATGCACTCTTCTTCTCTCTTATGGCCGGGCTAGGACAACCGGCCTTTAAAATCTTCATAACCGAATTCTTTGACCAGCTGCAGCTCGCCGCTCTGGCGCCAGATGGCGATGGCCGGCAGCCCCACCCCGTTAAAGGTATTGGTCTTGACCATGGTGTAATGGATCATATCCGTAAAGACCAGGCGCTGACCAGGGGCAAGGGGCTGGTTAAAGCTGTAATCACCAATAATATCACCGGCCAGACAGGAGGGCCCGGCCAACCGGTAGGTATGGGCCTTTTCTCCGGGCCGGCCCGCCCCGATAATCTCCGGCCGATAGGGCATTTCTAGGACGTCCGGCATATGAGTGGCCGCTGACACATCAAGAATGGCGATATCCCTATCGTTCCAGACCAGATCAACCACCTCGCCCACCAGGGTGCCGGTCTGGTAACTGATGGCCTCACCCGGTTCCAGATAGAGCTGGACATTATAGCGCTCCCTCACCTGGATAAGCAGCTGCACCAGGCCGGCCACATCATAGCCCGGCCTGGTGATATGGTGGCCGCCCCCGAAATTGAGCCATTCCATGCCAGCAAGATAGGGGCCGAACTGCTGCTCAAAGGCGGCCACGGTACGGGCCAGGGGCGCAAATTCCTGCTCGCAGAGGGTATGGAAATGGAGGCCGGAAAGACCGGAAAGCTCCGCCGCCTTGAATTGGCTGGCCGTCACCCCCAGCCGCGAACCAGGGGCGCAGGGATCATAGATGGCCACCGCCCCTTCGCTGTGCCGCGGATTGACCCGCATGCCGAATCTGGTCTGCGGATAGGCGCCCGCCTGGTCCCGGTAGCGCTGCCACTGGGAAAAGGAGTTAAAGATCAGGTGATCAGAAAGCGCGGCCAACCGGGGGAAATCCCCCTCCTTGATGGCCGGGCAAAAGGTATGGACCTCTTTGCCCATCTCCTCCCGGGCCAGACGCGCCTCGTTGAGGCCGCTGGCCGCTGCCCCGCAGAGATAGCCGCCCACCAGGTCAAAGACGCTGAACATGGCAAAGGCCTTCAGGGCCAGGAGGATCCTGGCGCCGCTTTCGGCCTGGACCTGGCCCAGGATGGCCAGATTTTCCAGCAGCCGTTCCTCCTCCAGGACAAAACAGGGGCTGGGCACCAGCTCCTGGTATGGGCGGCCGCCCTCATTCCTCATCAGCGGCCATCTCCAGCACGGTCCAGGGCAGACCATATTTGTTGAGGGCGTCCATAAAGGGCGCCGCCTCAAACTCCTCCATATTGAAGACGCCTTGGCCCTGCCATTTGGACTGCAGCAGCATCATGGCGCCGATCATGGCCGGCACCCCGGTGGTGTAGCTCACGGCCTGGGAACCCACTTCCGCCCAGCACTCCTGATGATCGCAGATATTATAGATGTAGACCTGGCGGGGCTTGCCCTCTTTCAACCCTTTGATCAGACAACCGATATTGGTCTTGCCCTTGGTGCGGGGCCCCAGGGAGGCGGGATCGGGCAGCAGGGTCTTTAAGAACTGCAGGGGCACGATTTTGTGGCCGTCATGCTCCACCTCGTCAATACGGGTCAGGCCGACATTCTGCAGAACCTTGAGGTGGGTGAGGTAGGAGTCGCCAAAGGTCATGAAGAAACGGATGCGCTTGAGGCCCTTGATATTCTTGACCAGGGACTCCAGCTCTTCGTGGTAGAGGAGATAGCTGGCCTTCACCCCCACCTCGGGATAGTCGTGGTCGATGCGGACGCTCAGCGGCTCGGTCTCCAGCCACTTCCCCTCCTGCCAGTAGCGGCCCTTGGCCGTGATCTCCCTGATATTGATCTCCGGATTGAAATTGGTGGCAAAGGGGTAGCCGTGGTCGCCGGCATTACAATCAAGGATATCTATATAATGGATCTCATCAAAGAGATTCTGCTGGGCATAGGCACAAAAGACGTTGGTGACACCCGGGTCAAAGCCGCTGCCCAAAAGGGCCATGAGACCCGCCTCTTGAAAGCGGTCATGGAGGGCCCACTGCTCCTTGTACTCAAAATGGGCGGTATCAGGATGTTCGTAATTGGCGGTATCCAGATAATGGACACCGGTCTGCAGACAGGCCTCCATGATGGTGAGATCCTGGTAGGGCAAGGCCACATTGATGACCAGCTGCGGCTTGACCTCACTGAGCAGGGCGATCAGGGCAGGGAGATCATCGGCATCCACCTGCCGGACCTCCATGGAGCCCAGGCCCTTGTCGGCGACCTCCTTTTGGATCTGCTCGCACCGGGCCAGGGTTCTGCTGGCCAGGACTATTTCCGAGAAGACGTGGCGCACCTGGGCGCATTTATGGGCAACCACCCGGCCAACGCCGCCGGCGCCGATAAGCAAAACTTTTGCCATTTCCCCACCTCGTTATTATCAAAATCCGACACATACCACTGCGCTCCATCTCAATCAAGAACAACCTCGCCAAAAGAGTTGAAAAGAACGGGAAGCCCAACCCCTGACCCCGGGCAGGTCAGAAATCAATGGCAATACTATAGACACCCTCCTCCAGGGAACTTCTGACCTTATAGCCGGAATTGTTGAAGATGGTCTGCATCCTCTTGTTCTCCCGCAGAACCTCCGCGGTAAAGCCTGAAATGCCGTTCTTTTTGGCGATATGGACCAGATGTTGAAACAAAAAGGTGCCGATGCCCTGATTCTGCCAGGCATCACGAATGACAAAGGCCACCTCCGCCCTGTTGGTACGTTCATCAAGATAATAACGGC
>JAVLBA010000047.1:0-19929 GCA_031581485.1 Desulfurivibrionaceae bacterium
TTTCGCCTCATTTTTCCTTGCCTCAGCTACGCTCGCTACCTTTTTCAACGGGCTGCTAACGAGACCCCTGCCCTTTCACCGACTTCCCTGCCCTGGCGGCCAGCAGGGCCGGTTTGATGGTCAGGGAGCCGTAGCGCCTGTTAATGGCGTCCATGGCCCGGGTGAGCTGCCGGCTCTCCTGCTCCTGATCGGCCGGAAAGAGGCCGAGCTGGCAGGGCGCCTCTGCAGGGCTTAAGGTGCCCACGGTCAGACCGGCCAGGCGGACCGGCCTGCTGCCGGCCTGGGTCCTGGGGAGAAGGGAGAGGATGGTCCGGTAGAGCAGGCGCGAGTCGTTGCTGGCCCTGGCCAGGGTGATGGCCCGGCTCACGGCGCTGAAATCATTGTATTTGATCTTCAGGGTCACGGTGCGCCCCCTGAGGCCTCGGGCCCGCAGGCGCTCCCCCACCTTGGTGGTGAGAAAGAGCAGCTCCTTTTTGATCTGCTCCAGGTCAACGAGGTCCCGGGCAAAGGTCTCTTCATTGCCGATGGACTTCACCGTCTCCGTGCTCTCCACAGGCCGCTGGTCAATGCCCCAGGCGCAGAAATACATATGGCGGCCCTGCTTGCCGTAGCGCTTTTCCAGAAAATCGAGATCAAAGCGACAGAGATCGCCGATGGTCTTCACCCCCAGCAGCTGGAGGCTGGGAATGGTCTTGCCGCCCACCCCCCAGAGCCGCTTGATCGCCAGGGGGGCAAGAAAGGCGACCTCCTGGCCCGGCTCCACCAGGGTGAGGCCGTCCGGCTTGTTCTGGTCCGAGGCGATCTTGGCCACCAGCTTGGAGGTGGCAATGCCGGCGGAGACGGTGAGGCCCACCTCGGCCCGCACCCGCTGACGGATGGCCACGGCAATGGCCCGGGCATCTCCCAGAAGCCGGGTGCAGCCGCTGACATCAAGAAAGGCCTCATCCACCGAGACCTGCTCCACCAGGGGGGTAAAATCGCCGAAGATGGCCATCACCTGTTGCGACACCTCCTGATAGCGCCGCATGCGGCCCGGCAAAAAAACAGCCTGGGGACAGAGGCGGCGCGCCTTGGCCATGGCCAGGGCGGAATGGACCCCGAAGAGGCGGGCCTCATAGGAGGCCGCCGACACCACGCCGCGCTCTGAGCTGCCGCCCACAATCACCGGCCGGCCGGCAAGATCTGGGTTGTCCAGCACCTCCACTGAGGCGTAGAAGGCGTCCATGTCCAGATGGATGATGGCTCTAGGTTTCATGCCGTAAAATTTTCTGTTTTTTGATTCATCACAAAATTCTGTTTACACTCTTTCCCCCATTCAAACTTGAACGAACACCCTTCGACAAGCTCAGGGCACGCAATGGTACACACCCGTTCCCTGAGCTTGTCGAAGGGCCATGACTTTTTACGGGTACTCTCACTCACCAGCAAGCTCGCGTAAAATGTGGAGATTCGCACGGTCCTCGGCCAGATCTTCCCCCTTGGGGGTTTCCAGGGTCATGGGAATCCGGGCCAGCCGCGGATCGGTCAGCAGCAGCCGGAATCCCTCCAGACCGATCTCGCCCTGGCCGATATGCTCATGACGGTCCACCCGCGAGGCCAGGGGCTTCTTCGAGTCATTGAGATGGATAAAATGGAGGTGCTTGAGGCCGATGATCCTCTCAAAATCGGCCATGGTCTGGTCAAAGAGCGGCCTGGTGCGGATATCATAGCCGGCCGCAAAAATATGGCAGCTGTCCAGACAGATCCCCAGCCGCTGGGGCTGGCGGCTGGCGGCCCGGATGGCGGCCAGCTCCTCAAAAGAGGCGCCCAGGGCCGTGCCCTGGCCGGCAGTGGTCTCCAGAAGAACCATGGGCTGCTCCGCGGCCGGGGCCAGGGCAAAGGCGTCATCCAGACTCGCCGCCACCCGGGCCACCCCTTCCTCTACCCCGGCACCGCCATGGGAACCGGGATGGAGGACAATATGGGGGATGGCCAGGGCCTGGGTGCGGACCAGTTCCTCAGCCAGGGCCTGCACACTTTTCAGGCGGCCCTGCTCGGTGGCCCCGGCCAGATTGATCAGATAGGAGGCATGCACCGCAATGGGATAGCTGCCCCAGGCCAGCCAGGCCTCCCGGAAGAGGCGGGCCTCCAGTGCCGTGATGGTTTTGGCCTGCCATTGCCGCTGGTTTCTGGTGAAGATCTGCAGGGCCGTGCCCTCCACCTCTCTGATCCGGTCCAGGGCCAGATGTACACCACCGGCCACGGACATATGGGCACCCAGGAACATGGAAATACGCCTCCTCATTAAAAGCTTTTGCCTGTTTACGGGACCAGGAATTTTATATATATGTCCTTTAGCACTTTTTTTCATCAATAGAGCATACAAATCAGCCAAAAAAAATGAAGTACAGCCGCCACGACCTCCCCACCCTGCTTGCCGCCCTGGACAAGGGCACCTTTCACCCGGTTTATCTGATCTTCGGGGAGCGCTATCTCTGCGCCCAGGCCGCCCAGGAGGTGATCAACCGGATCCTCCCTGACCCGGCAAGCCGGCCGCTGCACATGCAGACGGTGGACGGCGACCAGGAAGATGTCAGCCAGACCCTCAATGACCTGCGCACCTTCACCCTTTTCGGCGGCCACCAGGTCATCCGTGTTCTTGATTCCCGGCTCCTGCATTCCAAGGTGGTGGGCAAGTCCCTCTGGGACAAGGCCCTCAAGGCCCATCAGGGCCATGATCAGGAAAAGAGGGACCGCTCTCTGGCCCAACTGGCCAGCCTGGGCGGGCTGAGCGGAGGTGATGCCTTTATCGACCTCAGTGCAGCTCAGTGGCAGAAACTCTTCGGCTTCAGCAGGCCCCAGGACCTGGCCTGGACCAAGGGCCTTGCCCTGCAGCCGGAGGAAGGGGCCCCCACCGGTACGGATGATGCCGCCCTGGTCCAGTCCACCCTCACCAGGGGCATCCCCACCCAAAAACACCTGGTGCTGGTGGCCGAGACCGTTGATAAACGGAAAAAATTATTCAAGACCATTGAGGAGATCGGGGTCATTGTTGATCTGTCGGTGGAGAGCGGTCCGGCCGCCGCCGCCCGCAAGGATCAGGAGGCGGTGATCCGCGACCTGATCAAGCAGACCTTCAGGGAAATGGGCAAAAAACCGGGCCCCAGGGTGACAGAGATGATCCTGGACCGGGTGGGTTTTCATCCGGTGGCAGCAGTGCGCGAGGTGGAAAAGCTCTGCCTCTACTGTGACCCCGGGCCCGAGGTAACGGGTGCTGACGTCGACATCCTTACCGGCCAGACCAGAGAGGAGGCCCTCTTTGCCCTCAACGACGCCTTTGCCGGCCGCGACCTGGAACGGTGCCTCTATCTCCAGGGCCGTCTGCTCCAGACCGGGCTCCATCCCCTGGTGATCATTGCCGCCCTGCGCAACCTGATCCGCCGGCTCCTCTTTTTCCGGGCCCTGCAGGACAAAAGCAGCCCCTCCTACCAGAGGGGCCAGCCCTTTAATCTCTTTCAGAAGAGCTATCTGGCCGCCCTCAAAGAGGCCCTGGGCGACAGCGAGTTTTTAAAGGGCCATCCCTTTGTCATCTACAAGGGCTTTCAACAGGCCGAGGCCTTTTCGCGCCGGGAACTGCAGCACGGCCTCACTGCCCTGTTGGGGGCAGAATTTAATGTAAAGGGTTCCGGAATAGGGGATGCTTTGATTTTAGAGAACTTTTTCTTTACCATGCTTGTCTGAACTAAATGCCTCCAAACAAAGAAAGGGTGGTGCGTTGACTATTAAGGAGTAGTTTGTAACAATGACAATAGCTGACAATGACGTACAAGATGGGGTGATCAGCGAACAGCGGCGCGAGGTCAAGGAACCGCCCATGTTCAAAGTCTTACTCCATAATGACGATTACACCTCCATGGATTTTGTCATTCTGGTCCTGGAGTCTGTCTTTCACAAGAGGGCTGAGGATGCCACCAGGATTATGCTGAATGTCCATCAGCAGGGGGTTGGCGTTGCCGGCGTCTACACCAGAGATATGGCGGAAACCAAGATCGCCCTGGTGCATGATCTGGCCCGTCATCAGGAATATCCTTTGAAATGTTCGCTAGAACAGATGTAGGCCGGCAAAATGATAAGTCAAAAAGTTGAAATAGCCCTGGTCAAGGCCATTCGGGAGGCCAAAACCAGGCGCCATGAACATGTGACCGTGGAACACATCCTCTACGGACTGCTCCACGACGACATGACCCGCCGGATTATTATGGGTTGCGGCGGCAATGTGGAGAATCTCAAGGTCAACCTGGAATCGTATTTTGTCAGCAATGTGCCGGTGATTGACAAGGAAGAGCTGGTGGATCCCATCCAGACCATCGGTTTTAATCGGGTCCTGCAGCGGGCCATCGCCCATGTCCAGAGCTGCGGCAAAAAGGAAGTGGATTCCGGCGATGTGCTGGCCGCCATTTTCAACGAGCCCGACTCCTTTGCCGTGTACTATCTCGAATCCGAGGGGCTGATCCGCCTGGATGTGGTGGATTATATCTCCCACCGCCTTGACCAGGAAGACCCCTTTCAGACCCTCCACAAAAGCTGCTGCCCCGATGATCTCCAGAAGGGTTCCGCTCTGCACACCTACACCGTCAACTACAGCCAGCGCGCCGCTGAAGGCGCCATAGATCCCATCATCGGCCGCAAGCAGGAACTGGACCGGATGATGCAGGTGCTCTGCCGCCGCAAGAAGAACAACCCGCTGCTGGTGGGCGAACCCGGGGTGGGCAAGACCGCCCTGGCCGAAGGTCTGGCCCTCAAGGTCCACCAGGGCGAGGTGCCTGACCTGCTGGCCAGGGCCCAGCTCCGCCTTCTTGATATGGGGGCGCTGCTGGCCGGTACCAAGTACCGGGGTGATTTTGAAGAACGACTCAAGGCCGTGATCAACGAGGTGGAAGAGGATCCCAACATCATCCTGGTCATTGACGAGATCCATACCATTGTCGGCGCCGGCGCCACCAGCGGCGGCAGCATGGATGCCTCCAACCTTCTCAAACCAGCCCTGCAAAACGGCAGACTGCGCTGTATCGGCTCCACCACCTATGAGGAATATAAGGGCTATATTGAAAAGGACCGCGCCCTGGCCCGCCGTTTTCAGAAGATCGACGTGGAAGAACCCTCGGTGGCCGAGACCTTTGCCATCCTCAAGGGCCTCAAATCCCGTTATGAGGAACACCACGACCTGACCTACTCCACGGCCGCCATCAAGGTCACGGCAGAGCTTGCCCACCGCTACCTCAATGACCGCTTCCTGCCCGACAAGGCCATTGATGTCCTGGACGAGGTGGGCGCTGCCTTTCGCCTCCACCGCACCAAGAGCCGCCGCAAACGCATCATCAGGGTGGCGGACGTGGAGGGGGCCATTGCCAAGATGGCCCGCATCCCGGCCAAGAATATCTCCGGTACCGACGCCGAGCAGCTCAAGGGGCTGGACGGCACCATGAAACTCCTCATCTTCGGTCAGGACCATGCCATTGATGCCGTGGTGACCTCGGTAAAGCGGAGCCGGGCCGGACTCGGGGATCCCCTGCGGCCCACCGGTTCTTTTCTCTTTGCCGGCCCCACCGGGGTGGGCAAGACCGAGGTGGCCCGCCAGCTCGCCCAGACCATGGGTATCCATTTCGAACGCTTTGACATGTCCGAGTACATGGAAAAGCATGCGGTGGCCCGGCTGATCGGGGCACCCCCCGGCTATGTGGGCTTTGACCAGGGCGGCCTGCTCACCGATGCCATCCGCAAGCATCCCTACAGCGTCCTGCTCCTGGACGAGATTGAAAAGGCCCATCCGGACATCTTCTCCATCCTGCTCCAGGTCATGGACCACTCCACCCTCACCGACAATGCCGGCCGCAAGGCGGATTTCCGCAATGTCATCCTCATCATGACCACCAATGCGGGGGCCCGGGAGATGAGCGGCCAGGCCATTGGTTTCGGCAGCCGGCAGAAGGGCCAGGAGCAGAAGGCCATCAAGGACCTCTTTGCGCCGGAGTTCCGCAACCGTCTGGACGGCATCGTCTCCTTTAAACCGCTGAATCTTGATATTGTCGGCAAGATTGTCAACAAGACCATTCTTGAGCTCTCCGCCCAGCTGGGCCAGCGCAAGATCACCATTTCCCTCACCCCGGAGGCCCGCACCTGGCTGGCTGAGCACGGCTTTGACCCTGTGTTCGGGGCCCGCCCTCTCCGCCGTCTGATCATGAAAGAGATAGGCGATGCCCTGGCCGAGGAGATCCTCTTCGGCCGTCTGCAAAAGGGGGGGCATGTGGTGGTGGACCGGGGCCAAGAGGGTTTCCGCTTCTCCTATGACTCCTGATCAAGAGGGAGCGCTCAGGCGCCCATTCTTGCACCTGCACCAGAAACCCATGGCGCTGCACCTGTAGGCAGCGGACCATAACTTGTTGAAACAACTTTAACTTTTTATAACTGAGGTGAATCATGATCAAAGTGAACAAAATGTATCTGACATCTGCCCTGGCCCTGAGTCTGGCCCTTATGGGCTGCTCAAATAACAGCACTGATGAAAAGGCGACAGAGACCAACAGCAGCAGCCCGGCCCAGAGCCAGACCACCGCTGACACCGCCCAGGACGAGGCCCTCACCGGTACCGTGGTCGACACCTTTAACAGCGGCGGCTATACCTATATAGAACTTGACAATGGTCAGGAGAAGATCTGGGTGGCCATCGGCGAGACCAAGATTGAAAAGGGCCAGGAGGTCAGCCTGATCAAGGGTCCGGTGATGAAGGATTTCCACAGCCCCTCTCTCGATCGCACCTTTGAGGCCATTATCTTTTCCCCGGGACTCACCAATGGCGCCCCAACCAGCCGCACAGAGGGTTCTGCTGAAGAAGATTTCATGGCCACCCTGCAGGCCGGCAACGGAGCCGAAACCATGGATAGTGCCGCTGCCACCGGCGGCAGCGGCAAGGCCGTTGTGGCCGCCCAGGACATCAGCGTCCCCAGGGCTGAGGGTGCCAACGGCCGCACCATTGAAGAGCTCTTTGCCGAGGCTGAGCAGCTGAACGGCCAGAAGGTCATGGTGCGGGGCAAGGTGGTCAAGGTAACCCCCGGCGTTATGGGGGTCAACTGGCTCCATCTCCAGGACGGCAGCGGCTCCCCTGAGCAGAAAAGCCATGATCTGGTGATCACTACCGATGAGATGGCCGAGGTGGGCAGCGTCATCCTGGTGGAGGGCACGGTTGCCGCCAAAAAGGATTTCGGCATGGGCTATTATTATGACGTCCTGCTGGAAGAGGCGGTCATCACTCAATAGGAAGATGCTCGCCGCGGACGCGGCGTCACGCTTCTCGTAACAGCGTTTTTTTTCACCACAAAGGCATAAAGACACAAAGTTTTTCTCTGTGTCTTTGTGCCTTTGTGCTTATGGGGCTTTTGTTATGAACATCGTGGTCATCGGCCCGGGCGCCCTGGGCTCTCTGTTTGGCGCCCGCCTGGCCTTGGGCGACCGGCACGTTACCCTGCTTGACCATGATGGGGCCAGGGCCGGGGCTCTCGCCAACCAGCTGACCCTGCACCGCAACCACCGGCAAGAGCAGGTGGAGCTGGCCATCACCGCGGATCCCGCCTGTCTGCAGCAGGCAGACCTGGTTCTGCTCACCGTCAAAGCCCAGCAGGTGGGCGATCTCCTTGCTGTTGTCCGGAGCCGCACCAGACCCCCATGTCTGATCATCGGCCTGCAGAACGGCATCAGCCATCTCCCTTTTTTCGCCGAGAGCGCCGCCGGTCTGGCCCTGGGGGTCACCTCCCAAGGCGCCACCCTGCTGGCGCCCGGACACGTCCGCCATGGCGGTGATGGCCCCACCAGCCTCGGCTTTCTGCAGCCGGCAACAACCGGCCAAAACGCCTCACTGGCCCGGGCAGCCGCTCTTCTGACGGCCGCCGGCCTCCCCGCCCAGGTGGTTGATGATATAGAAAACCGCCTCTGGCAGAAGCTGCTGGTCAATGCCGGCATCAACGGCCTCACCGTTCTCCATGACTGCGCCAACGGCCGCCTTCTGGAGATCGCCGAGGCCCGCTCCCGCCTCAGGGCCCTGGTGGCGGAAGGCGTTGTTCTTGCCCGCCGCAAAGGTATTGATGTCGGGGCGGACCCGGTAGCCCGGACCCTTGAGGTGTGCCGGGCCACGGCCGCCAACATCTCCTCCATGCTCCAGGATGTCAGAAACGGCCGGCCCACCGAGATTATGGCCATCAACGGCGCCCTGGTGGCTGCGGCCGAGGAATTGGCTATGCCTGCCCCGGAAAATGCATTATTAATCACGGAAGTGCTGGCTGCGGAGAAAGCAGCCCGCCATATTTGCCATGAATCCTGGTGAGCCGGGAAGGGAGTCTTTGACGTGGATGATCTATTGCAGTTAACAGCGACCTGTGCCGCTGGTCTTGAAGAGTTAGTGGCCGGCGAGATCCGCGATTTTGGCGGCCAGGATCTGGAGATCCTCACCGGCGCCGTGACCTTTGCCGGCAACCTGGCCGTGGCCTACCGCTGTTGCCTCTGGTCCCGGTTTACCTCCCGCATCCTGCTGGCCATCAGCCGTTTTCCAGCCCCGGACACGGACGCCCTCTACGCCGGGGTGCGGGCCGTGGAGTGGCAGCAGCACATGACCGTCACCTCCACCCTGGCCGTGGATTGCGTCTTGAGCAGCAGCCAGATCAACCACAGCCATTTTGCCGCCTTACGGGTCAAGGACGGGGTGGTGGATTATTTCCGCGACCTGGTGGGGGAGCGGCCCTCAGTGGACAGCAGAGAACCTGATATCCGTCTCAATGTCTTTATCCGCCAGGATGAGGCCCATCTCAGCCTGGATCTGGCCGGCGACAGCCTGCACAGGCGCGGCTATCGCCAGGACGGCGGCCAGGCCCCCTTAAAGGAATCCCTGGCCGCGGCCATTGTCAGCCGGGCCGGGGTCGTTGCCGCCCTGGGCCGGGATGATGTCATCCTGGACCCCCTCTGCGGTTCCGGCACCCTCCTCATTGAGGCGGCCCTGATCAGCGGCGATGTAGCGCCTGGCCTTGATCGCCGCTCTTTCGGTTTTATGAAGTGGCAGGGCCACAAGCAGCCCCTCTGGGATGAGCTGGTCAACGAGGCCCTGACCCGGGAGGAGGCCGGGGACAGCAGGCCGTGGCCCCGCATCCTTGGTTTTGATTCCGATCCGTCGGTGGTCAAGGCGGCCCTGGCCAACATCGACCGGGCCGGCCTGCGCGGCAGAATCCATGTGGAACGGCGTGATCTGGCCCGCCTGCAGCCCCCGGAGGGGCTTGGCCAGGGGCGTCATCTCCTGGTCACCAACCCCCCCTACGGCGAACGCCTCTCCGACAAGGAGGAGGTGAAGTATCTCTACCGGGCCCTGGGCCGTATCGCCTCCCGCTCCTTCAGCCACTGGCAGCTCGCTGTCTTCTGCAGCAATCCTGATCTGCTGGATGCCCTGGCCCAGAAGACCATTGGCCAGTACCGTTTTTATAACGGTGCCATCCCCTGCACCCTCCGCCTCTTTGAGGTTGCCCCCCCTCCTGAGCGCCCGGTTTTCTGGCAGGTAAAGAGCGAGGCCCTGGACACCACCCTGGCCAACCGCCTGAAAAAAAACCTCAAACCCCTGCTCAAGTGGGCCCAGCGGGAAAAGATCAGCTGCCTGCGCATCTACGACCGTGATATCCCGGAATATAATGTGGCCATTGACCTCTATGGGCCCTGGGTCCATATCCAGGAGTATGCGGCCCCGGACACCGTTGATGCCGACAAGGTCAGGGCCCGCCGCAAGGAGGTGATTGACACCGTCTCCGCCCTCCTTGACTGCAAGCGTAATCGCATCTTTGTCAAGACCAGGCAGAAGCAGAAGGGCAAGAAACAGTATGAAAAGCAGGGGGCCAAAGGCCGTCTGGTGGAGGTGGAGGAGGGCGACTGCCATTTTCTGGTCAACCTCAGCGACTATCTGGATGCCGGCCTCTTTCTCGACCATCGCCCCTTGCGCGCCCTCATCGGGGCAAAGGCCCTTGGCAAACGGTTTTTAAACCTCTACTGCTACACCGGCTCGGCCACGGTCCATGCCGCCATGGGCGGCGCCCGCACCACCACCAGCGTCGACACCTCCCGGACCTATCTGGAGTGGGCCCGCAAGAACCTGGCCATCAACGGCCTGGATCCGGAGCGCCATCGCCTGGAACGGGCCGATTGCCTCGATTGGCTGCTGGAGCGCAAGGTGGAGCGCTATGATCTCATCTTTATTGATCCCCCCACCTTTTCCAACACCAAGAAGGGGGGCGGCAGGATCTTCGACATCCAGCGCGACCATGACCAGCTCATTACGGCGGCCATGGCGCTGCTGGAGACAGGCGGTCTGCTGCTCTTTTCCACCAATTCCCGCACCTTCAAGCTGGAGGAGGGCCTGGCGGCCCGCTTTAGCGTACGCGACATCTCCGCCAAGACCATCCCCCTGGATTTCAGCCGCAACAAGAAGATCCACCGCGCCTTTGAGATCCGCCATGCCGGGGAGGGAGAGGGGCGGGCGTGAAGGGAGAGGTGAGCCCCCCTTACTCGTGACGCAGGGCCTCAATGGGATCGAGACGGGCGGCCTTGCGGGCCGGGAAAAAGCCGAAGATGACGCCCACTGCCGCTGAAAAAAGAAAGGCGATGACCACGATGCCCGGGTTGAAGATAAAGGGGATCTTCAAAAGCCTGGCCAGGCCCAGGGAACTGGTGAGGGCCAGGAGAATGCCGATCAGGCCGCCAAAGGAGGAGAGCACCATTGCCTCCACCAGAAACTGCAGGAGCACCTCCCGTTCCAGGGCGCCGATGGCCAGCCTGATGCCGATCTCCCTGGTCCGTTCCGTCACCGACACCAGCATGATGTTCATGATGCCGATCCCCCCCACCAGCAGACTGACCGCGGCCACCGCACTGAGCAGGGTGGTGAGGATGAGGGTGGTGCCGGTGAGCATCTTGGTGATCTCCTTCAAGTCCCGCACCTGAAAATCATCGCTTTCCGAGCCCGAGATGTGGCGGCGCTCACGGAGCAGATACTCGATATCCTCCTTGGCCCGCTCCGTGGAGCGGCCCTCCGCCACTGAGACCTGGATGAGGCTGATCTCCTGGTTGCCGGCAATCCGGCGCTGAAAGGTGCGCAGGGGCACCAGGACGAGATCGTCCTGATCCGAGCCGAAGGTGGACTGGCCCTTGGCCTCCAGCATCCCGATCACCTCCGAGGAATAGCTGCCCAGGCGGATCTTGCGGCCCAGGGGGTCCTGCGGGCCGAAGAGCTCCTTGGCCACGGTGGCGCCGATAATGCACACCGCCTTGCCGGCCCGCAGCTCCGTCTCCAGAAAACGGCGCCCGCTTGCCACGCTCCAGTTGCGCACCGTGAAGAACTGGTTATCAATGCCGATCACCGAGGTGGCCCAGTTGGCGTTGCCGTAGACCGCGGTGAGCCGCTGGGACGAGGAGGGGGCCACTGCGGCCAGGGCCGGGATCTCCCGGGCCAGGGCCTGGGCATCGGCGATCTTGAAGGGCGGGGCAGCGCCCTCCTGGCCCGGTCCCCTGTGCTGGCCGACCCGGATGATCAGCAGATTGCTGCCCAGGCTGGCGATCTGCTGGGAGACCTGGGCCGTGGCGCCGCCGCCGATGGTCACCATGACAATGACGGCGGCCACCCCGATGACAATGCCGAGAATGGTCAGCACCGACCGCAGGACATTGCGCCTGATCTCCCGCAGGGCCAGGACCAGGGTGTTGGCCAGCATCAGACCGCCCCCCCGTCGTTTTTATCGGCCCGGACCAGGCCGTCCCGGAACTGCACCACCCGGCCGGCAAAACGGGCCATCTCCTTTTCATGGGTGACCATGATGATGGTTATGCCCAGCTCCCGGTTAAAGGTGGTGAGCAGCTCCATGATCTCCAGGCTGCGGGCCGTATCCAGATTGCCGGTGGGCTCGTCGGCCAACAGCACGGCCGGTTCAGTGACCAGGGCCCGGGCAATGGCCACCCGCTGCTGCTGGCCGCCGGAGAGCTCGCCCGGGGTATGGTCTTCCCAGCCGGCCAGGCCCACGGCAGCCAGGGAGCGAGCGGCCCGCCGCCGCAATTCCTCACCCTTGATGCCCCGGTAGATCAGCGGCAGTTCGACGTTTTCCAGGGCCGAGGTGCGGTTGAGCAGGTTGAAACCCTGGAAGACGAAACCGAGCTGATGGCGGCGCAGCAGGGCCCGCTGATTGCGGCTCAACGCCCCCACCTCAAGATTCTTGAAGAGATAGGTTCCGCTGGTGGGGGTATCGAGACAGCCCAGGATGTTCATGCAGGTGGATTTGCCTGAACCGCTGGGCCCCATCACCGCCACAAACTCCCCCTGCTCAATGCGCAGCTCCACGCCGCGCAGGGCCTGCATGGCCGCGGTGCCGCGGCCATAGACCTTGGTGACGCCCCGGAGTTCCACCAGGGAAATGCGCTCTGTGGATACCTGGGCCGGCATGGCTATTTCCCCGTCCGCACGGCTTCGGAGATAAAGGTCATACCCTCGCTCACCTCGCCGTCAAGGATTTCGGTCATGATGCCGTCGGTGGCGCCGACGGTGACGCTGACGGCCTGGGGCTGGTTGTCGCGCAGGATCCAGAGTTGCTGACGGCTGCGGTCGCCGCTCTCCGTGGTTTTTTTGGTCCTGGTGCGGGAGGGGCGGGGAAAGAGCCTGCTGAGCAGACTGCCGCCGGCGGCCTGCTTCTCAGTCATCTCCGGCGCCGGCGGCCGGTAGCGCAGGGCGGCGTTGGGTACCAGCAGGGCGTCCTTGACCTCCTGGGTAACAATATCGGCGGTGGCGGTCATGCCGGGCCGCAGGGAGAGGTCGCTGTTGTCCACATCAAGGACGGTGAGATAGCTCACCACGCCGGCCACGGTCTGGGCGCCGTAGCGCACCTGGGTGATCCGGGCGGGATAGGTGCGGTCCGGATAGGCATCCACCGTAAAGGTGGCCTGCTGGCCTTTCCTGACCTGGCCCACGTCCGCCTCATCCACGTCCACATGAAGCTCCATCTTGGTCAGGTCCTCGGCCAGGGTGAAGAGCACCGGCGCCTGCAGGGAGGCGGCCACGGTCTGGCCCGGCTCGACGCTGCGGACCAGCACCAGGCCGTTGATGGGCGACATGATCACCGCCTTTTCCAGATTGGTCTCATCCACCTCCAGCCGGGCCGTGGCCTCGGCGAAATTGGCGCGGGCCATGGCCTGGTTGGCCCGGGCCCGCGCCGCAGCCATTTCCGCTGTCTCCAAATCCTGGGCAGAGGGCAGCTTGCCGTCGCTGAGCTGCCGGAGGTGAACCAGGCGGGCCAGCTCCCTGGCCGCCTCCTCCAGGCTCACCTGGGCCTGCTGCAGATTGGCCCGGCTGAAGGCCAGGGCAGCCCGGGCCTGGCTGGCCTGGGCCTCAAGCTTGGTGGTGTCGAGCCGGGCCAGCACCTGACCGGCCTCCACCTGGTCGTTGTAATCCACGCTCACCGCGGCAATGGTGCCGGAGACCTCACTGCCCACCTCCACCTGATTGGTGGGTTGCAGATTGCCGGTGGCCGTCACCGTCACCCGCAGATCACCGCGCCGCGCCGCTACTGTCCGGTAGTCGATCTGGCCATCGCCGTCTCTCAGGCCCCACCAGCTGAAGAGGCCAAAAAGCAACAACAGCGCCACCAGGCCCCAGACCAGCAGGCGCCGCAAACGGCGGCCCCGGCTGGGGGGCGCCTCAGTGGCCAGGAGTTTTTCAAGATCAGGATCAGGGAGGTTGGGTGTGGTGCTCATGCTTTTTTATCCTTTTTCCGGAGATATGGGCGCGGCCGGCACACCCCAGCCGCCGCCCAGGGCCTTGTAGAGGCGGATCAGATTACCACTCACCGTGCCGGCGCTGACAGCCAGCTGGTCCTCAAAGGCGAGCAGGGATCGCTGGGCATCAAGGACAACGACAAAATCCACCAGCCCGGCCTGGTATTGCTGGGCGGCCAGGGCCTCGGCCTGGCGGGCTGCAGCCACGGCCGCCTGCAGCCGCTGGCGGCGCAGCTGCTCGTGGCCATAGGCGGTGAGGGCGTTTTCCACCTCTTCCAGGGCTGCCAGCACCGCCCCTTCATAGGCCAGGAGATACTGCTCCTGGATGGCGGAGTGCACCTCGATATTCTGGCGGATGGCTCCAGCATCGAAAAGGTTCCAGGCCAGAGTGGGGCCGAGGCGCCAGGTCTCGCTGGCCGAGGTGAACAGCTCCGACGATTTCAGAGATTCCAGGCCAATGGAGCCCAGGAGCCGAAATTTGGGGTATAAATCCGCCGTGGCCACCCCGATGCGGGCGGTCTGGGCAGCGACCAGGCGCTCGGCCCGGCGGACATCCGGCCGCCGCCGCAGGGTTTCCGCCGGGATCCCCACCGCCACCGAGCTCGAGACGGTGGGAATGGCTGCCTGGGCTGCCAACAGCCCATGGACGCTGCCGGGCAGCCGGCCGGTCAAGACGGCCAGACGGTTTTTCGCCTCCCCCAGGCCCTGGCGCAGGCCGGGCAGCTGGGCCCGGCTGTTTTCCAGATTGGCGCGGGCCTGGGCCACGGCCCGTTCATCGCCGACACCGGCCTGCTGATTAAATTCGGTGAGCTCCAGGCTCTGCTGCTGCAGGGCCAGGTTAGCGTGGGCCACGGCCAGGCGGGCCTGAAAGGTCCGGACATCGAGATAATTGAGGGCAACTTCGGCAGTGAGGGTCACCAGGACATCGGCCAGCCCCTCCCGGCTGGCGTCAAGCTCTGCCTCGGCCGCCTCCACGGCGCGCCGCACCCCACCGAAGATATCCAGCTCCCAGCCCGCATCAAAACCCACCGCATAATAATTGCGGGTGGTGGCACTACCGCTGCTCTTGCTCCGGTTGGCGGCGGCGCTGGCGTCCAGGGTGGGGAACTGCCCGGCCTGGCTGAAGCCGCGCCGGGCCCGGGCCTCGCGCACCCTGGCCCTGGCCTCTTTGCTGTCGAGATTATTGGTGAGCGCCGCCTCAATGAGGGACTGCAGGAGCGGATCGCTAAAGGCGGCCCACCACTCCATTTCCCGATATTCCATGGCGTTCAGCCCCGACCCCAGTTCGCTGTGCCACTTAGCAGGGGTACGGGGAGCCGGCCTCTGATAATCGGGCCCCACTGCCGCGCAGCCGGTCAGCCAGGCGGCAACCATTGCCCCGGCCAGCATCGACCAGGCCGCCTTTCGCCTGGTGCTCAAGGGTCGCTGGACCGCCATGCTCATCCTCTTGCCCCCTGTAACTGGACATCGCCGGAGAGCACCTCATGGAGGACGCCGCTGTCATCCTTGATAAAGAGCAGGCCCTCCTGGTCAATGCCCTGGGAGATCCCGGTGATGACCTCTCCTTTGGCCGTCAGCCAGGTCAACCTCCTGGCCCGGGTGATATCCCGCTGCTGCCAGCGCCTTCTGATGGCCGGCCAGCCCTGCGCCTCAAGCTCAGCCACCACCTGGTCGATATGGAGAACCAGCTCCCCCAGCAGTGGGCCGGGCTCAATGGTCTCCTTCTGATACTCGGCCAGGGCCCCGGCCAGGTCGGCGATTTCCGGGGGATAGCCGCCGGCGGGTACCTTGAGATTAAGGCCGATGCCGAGAACCACCAGGGGTGTCTCGCCCTGGACAAAAGCCGACTCCGCCAAAATACCGCCGCATTTGCGGCCCCCGATGATAATGTCATTGGGCCACTTGAGCAGCACCGGCTCCAGGCACCCGCCCTGCAGGGCCGCAGCCACGGCCTCACCGGCGGCCAGGGTGATCTTGGCCAGATCCGCCCAAGGCAGCCGGGGTCGCAGGATCATGGAAAAATAGAGGCCGTCCCGCGCCGAGGAGAGCCACTTCTTGCCCAGTCTCCCCCGGCCGTCACTCTGCCGGCCGGCCACAATGACCAGACCGGAGGCCGCACCCTGACGGCCCTGCTCCAGGGCCAGCCGATTGGTGGAATCGGTCTCAGGGAAATAGCAGAGGGGGTGGCCCGCCACCTCCCCCTGGGCACACAACTGCTCAAAATTCTTTTTTGTGGTCATAGCCCAGCCTTTGCCTTGTGGTCACAGCCTGTTTCAGATAACTTATAGGGATTATACTATATTCCTCACCGCGATTCGCAAAGGAGATTTACCATGCCCTACGTCAATATCCGGGTGGCCGGCCAGCTCAACAAAGAACAAAAGACCGAGATCTGTAAAGGAGTTACCCAGGTGATTGCCACGGCCACCGGCAAGCCTGCTGACGCCATTCTCATCTTCATCGACGAGCTGCCCCACGAAAATATCGCCAAGGGCGGCGTTCTTCTTGAGCAGAAATAACCCCCATGATCAGCGAAAGCCAAGCCCGGCAGCGCCTCCTTTTTCTGCGCCAGGAGCTGCATCAGCATGCCCACCACTATTACGTGCTGGACAATCCCCTCATCGCTGATGGCGAATATGACCTCCTCTTTACGGAGCTCCTCGCCCTGGAAAGGGCGTATCCACCCCTGGTCACCCCTGATTCCCCCAGCCAGCGGGTGGGAGCCCCGCCCCTGCCGGGCCTGGGCACGGTGGCCCATACCCACCCCATGCTCAGCCTGGAAAACAGCTTTGCCGATGACGATCTCCGCGCCTTTGAAGACAAACTGCGCCGCTTCCTCCCCGAGGTGGAGGCGTTCAGCTTTGTGGCTGAGCCCAAGATGGACGGACTGGCCGTGGAGCTTATCTACCAGGACAGCATCCTGATCCAGGCCGCCACCCGTGGCGACGGCCGCCTTGGTGAGGATATCACCGCCAATATCCGCACCATCGGCGCCATCCCCCTGCTCCTTGGCCAGCCCCATGCCGGCCGCCTGGAGGTGCGCGGCGAGGTCTTTATCGCCCTGGCCGATTTCAGGCAGCTCAATGACCGGCGGGCTGAGGAGGGCCAGCCCCTCTTTGCCAATCCCCGCAACGCCGCGGCCGGTTCCCTGCGCCAGCTCGACTCACGGCTCACCGCCCAGCGGCCCCTTGATTTTTTTGCCTACGGGGTCAGTGATCCGTCCCAGGTGCCGGTGCAGGGCCAAGCAGAGCTGTTGCTCTACCTGGCCGGCTGTGGCCTGAAAATCAATCCCCTGATCAAGAGCTGCGCCACCATGGAGCGGGTCATTGACCATTACCACTCTCTGGCCGCCCGCCGTTCTACCCTGCCCTACGATATCGACGGCATGGTGGTGAAGGTGGACAGTTTCGAGCTCCAGGGCCGTCTGGGCAACAAGTCCCGCACGCCGCGCTGGGCCATTGCCAGCAAATTTCCCGCCTCCCAGGCCACCACCCTCTTGGGCGCTGTGGAATTCCAGGTGGGACGCACCGGCGCCATCACCCCGGTGGCCATTCTGCAACCCGTGGCCCTTGGCGGGGTGACGGTAAGCCGGGCCACCCTCCATAATGAGGATGAGATCCGGCGCAAGGACCTGCGCCTGGGCGACACCGTCCTTGTCCAGCGGGCCGGTGACGTGATACCGGAGGTGGTGAAGCCCATTGCTCAAAAGCGGTGCGGCACCGAAATCTTGATCCGCATGCCCAGCCACTGCCCGGCCTGCGCCACTGCCCTGGTGAAGAGGGAGAATGAGGCTGCCCTGCGCTGCCGCAATCCCGCCTGTCCGGCCCAGACCCTGCGCAGCCTGATTCATTTCACCTCCAAGGCCGGACTGGACATTGACGGCCTGGGCAAAAAGGCCATGGAGCAGCTGGTGGGCCAGGGGCTCATCACCGACATCCCCGGCCTCTACCATCTGCACCCTGCTGATCTGGAGGCCCTGGAGGGGTGGGGAGAGCGATCCGCCGCCAAAGCGGCTCTGGCCCTGGGGGAGAGCAAGGAGACTTCCCTGGCCCGCTTTCTGGCGGCCCTGGGCATACGTTATGTGGGGGAGGTGACCGCCCAGCGGCTGGCTGACCATTTTCAGGACCTGGAGCGGCTGGCCGCAGCCACCATGGATGATTTTCTTGATATCGAAGGGATCGGCACCCAGATGGCCGAGAGCCTGGCCCTCTATTTCAGGGATCCAGCCACCCAGGAGCTGCTGGTCAGGCTCCTGGCCGTGGGCTTTCACTTCACCCCGCCGCCCCCCCCTGCAGACACCGCCTTTCTCCAGGGTGCCACCTTTCTTTTCACGGGCAGGCTGCAGCTCTTTTCCCGCAATGAGGCCAAGGAGAAGGTCAAGGCGGCCGGCGGCCAGGTGGCCTCCTCGCTGACCAAGAGGGTTGATTATCTTGTCTGCGGCGACAAACCGGGCAGTAAATTAAAAAAGGCCGGGGAGTTTGGGACTGCCGTCCTCAGTGAAGAGCAGTTTCAGGAGATGCTCTCTTCTTCCCTGAGCGGGACAGGGGTCCAGGAGCAGCCCTCACCGGGCAGAATTCCCGCCCTTGCGGAGCCAGCTTAACAGGAGAGAACTATGGAAAAATGCGTACGGGCCGTTGTCTCAGGCCAGGTTCAGGGTGTCTTTTTCCGCGCCTTTACCCAGGAAGAGGCCGAACGACTCCAGGTTTCCGGGTGGGTCAGGAACAGACCCGGCGGCGAGGTGGAGGCCCTTATCTGCGGACCTGCCCCCCGGGTGGATGAGATGGTGGAATGGCTTGGCACGGGCTCTCCCCAGAGCAGGGTTGACAAGGTGGCAGTGGCAGAGATTTCCCGCCCTGACCAGCCCCTCGCCGGCTTCACCATCCGCAGCTGAAAGGCGCTGGCTGCCCTTATCTGGCCAGCCGCCGCCAGGACCAGGCTCTTTATGAGAGTGATTTTTCCCTTTTTAAAGCAGGTATATTGTGGGCACAAGACCAAATTCACCAGCAATCCATCCCCCCCTGGGCACCAAAAACTCCAGCCGCATCACCTGTCCCCACTGCGGCAATGACAGCGATTTCTGCGAGGTGGCTGATGGCGCCATTCTCACCACCAGATATATCCAGAACGGCGACGGCAGCTTCAGCCAGGACAGTGATGAGTCCCAGATCTTAGGAGATATCCGCTTTTATTGTGGCCAGTGCAATGAAGATCTCACTGCCCATCATCAGCGCTTTGTGGAAATGCTTTTTTGACGATCATGCAGCTTATTTCTGACAACAACACCCTGCACCGTCTCTTCCATTCCCTGGGTGCGGAGCATTGTTTTGTGGGGCGGATCCGTCTGAAAGCCGGGGAGGAGTTCATTCTCCATGACCTGGAACGACGGGGGGTTCTTCTTTTCCCCAGCGGCCTCTCCCAGCTCCTGAGCCGCTCCAAGGTGGCCCAGGCCCGTATCCTCACGGAGTTCATGCCCCCCCTCACCCTTGCTGTTTTTGATCACCATGAGCTTCTCGAAGCCATGAATCTCTACGGCCGCCACGAAGTGGGCAGTGTGGTCACCAAGGAGGAAAGGGCTAACGGCGGTCTCGGCATCCACAAATGGGGTTCCGTGGAGGAGGTCTTCAGCCAGGCCCGTCTCGGCGTCCTCCCCTATCCCTTTGTCCTGCAGCCCTTTTACCCTGAGGCCTCTGATATCCGGGTCATCATGCTGGGGAGATACCAGGAGAGTTATCAGCGCTCTAACCCTGATAATTTCCGCAATAATCTGCACTGGGGCGGGGAGAGAAAGGGCGTCCTGCTGACTCCCCTCCAGCAGGAGCTGTGCCGGGCGGTTATGGCCCGGGGCCATTTCCCCTACGCCCATCTTGATCTTTTAATCACCAGAGACCAGCGCACTTATCTCGGGGAAATCAATCTACGGGGCGGGCTGCAAGGGGCAGAGGTGAAGGGTGCCCGCTACCAGGAGATGATCAGGGAGATGCACCACGATTTTGTGGCCCAGAACGTCCTCTCCTCCTAGCTTCATGCCCCTCAACTCTTATGGAACGCCGTTGAGTCGGCCCGGAAAAGGGGGTGAAGGGGTGAGGGAGTGAGGAGTGAGGAGTGAGGAGTGAG
>JAVLBA010000048.1:0-19566 GCA_031581485.1 Desulfurivibrionaceae bacterium
GAGTGGCCGTAAATGAGATCAACCCCCGCCTCATCGATAAGTCCATGGGCAAAATCCCTTTCCCGGGGAGAAATGGCATACCCCCAGTTCCCTCCCCAGTGCAGAGAGACCAGGACCAGATCGCCCTCCCCTTTTACTGCCGCCACATCCTTTTTGATCTGCAAGATTGACTGTTCAGAGAGATCAGGGAGCCGATTGACGCCCGGCCTCTCCTTTGTGGCTGCCCAGCTTCGAGGAACGCCGCTGGAATCCAAGGCATAGGCAAAGATGAGGACGCGGCCCTTGGCCGGGATTTCAAGCAGCGCCGGGGCCCGGCTCTGCTCTCTGTGGCGGCCGGCCCCCACCCCCTTTATCCCCGCCTCTTTCAAGAGGGCAAGGGTTTCCAGCAGACCGGCATAGCCCCAGTCAAGGACGTGATTATTGGCCAGCACGCAGCAATCAAGGCGGGCGGCGGTGAGGCAGCCCATGTTTTGGGGATGCATCCGGTAATTGATCCCCTTGCCCGGCCAATAATCATCACTTGCCGTGACACTGGTTTCCAGGTTGACAATACGCAGGTCCGGCTTGATGGCCTCCAGCACCCCCAGGGCATCGCCCCAGATATAGGAATAATCCACCGGTTTGGGGATGAAGCCGTTTTGCTGCTCGGCCAGTTCCACATAGCCATAGGCGCTGCGCATATAGGGTTCATAGATAACAGGATCTGCCGAGTGGGGCAGCACCTGGTCAATGCCCCTGCCGGTCATCACATCACCGGCCAGAAAAAGGGTGATCTCCCTGCTGCGGCGAGGATGAGCCGTTTGCTTCTCATTACTCTTCTTTCCGGCAACGGCTTGCCCTTGCTGGCCGGCCCACACCTCTTTTCCCATGAAAAAATATCCTGTGGCTGCCGTTATTGCCAGAAGAAAAATCCAGCCCGCCGGCAGGAGCCCTGGACCGCCTTTCCGCCTCATTTTTCCGTGCCTCTGCTGCCTGCGCCACCTTTTTCCCGGACTGCTAGACCGTGGGGGGAAGAGCCGGGGGTACTTGGAGTTTTTCCTCCAGGTTTTCCGCACATTTTCGGCAAAAATGGGTGGCGGGCAGGAGTTCCAGGCGCTGCCGCCCAATGGGCTCCCGGCATTTTTCACAAATGCCATAGTCACCAAAGGCCATTTTGGCGAAGGCAGCTTCAATATCCGCCAGCTCCTGGCTTTCCTGCTCCTCAAACCGATCAAAAAGGCTGTAGATGTCCGCCTTTTGCGCCTCTTCTTCCTTCTCAATGTCACGCGTAGTCAAGGCCTGCCAATCTGTTTCTATCCCCTGCAGGCGGTCAATCATTTCCCGCCGCCGCCTGAGAAGCAAGTCCTTGAGATGTGCTACCTCTTTTTCATCCATGCACTTTCCCCCGCTCGCCATGCTTTCTTAATTTCAACCGTTAATAGAGAATTATTGCTTCCTCCGGGAAGCCCTTTTTCCATCTCCTCCAAAGAAAGAGCCCCGGTACAATCCGGCAGGCCCTATGACCCGCCGGCTCAGAGCCTCTCCAGGAAATCGTCCCACGGGGTGCCGGTGAGCGTCTCGGTTGTGGAATGGCCGTAGGCCTGAATGATCATGGCCGCCTTTTCAATCTGGGCGGGATCCGCTGTTTCCACAATATCAACCACATCAAAACTCCCCAGGGTGGCAAAACTTGTCTTCCAGTTAATGTCCGGGCATTCCTTCTTGATTTTTCGCGAAACCGTCTTGGCCAGTTTCTTGATATCCTTGGGATCTGCAAATGCCGTCGCTGAAAATCGACTCAGAATGATGTAGGTTGTCATGCTCGTATCCTCCTTTTGTCTTTCTTTTTATTATCCCTCTGCCACACCCTCACCCTTTCAGCCTATCATGCCTTCGGCTCTTTACAAAAGCTCTTCCTCTCCAGGAGCGCCCTCCCCATCACAAATTCCTTCTCCCTGGTCCTGAGCCCTCTTTATCAAGAGGATAATTTCAAGAGCAGCCTGGTGCCAAGGACAATCTGGAAAGAAAATACGACCGGCCGGCCGCCCTGGATGCCACAGGGCCAGCCACAAAAAAGAGGGGATCAGCTCCTGAGCTAACCGATCCTTACACAGTTACGGCCGCCTTTCTTGGCCTTATAGAGAAGAGCATCCGCCGCCTTGATCACCTTTTCCGCGGTATCAAGTTTCCTGGAACTGGTGGCGGCACCGATGCTGACGGTAAGGCCCACCCTCTTCTTCATTTCCCCGGCCTTGTTCCTGCTGGCGGCGCTCTTTTTCTTGCGGGTCTGGGAGCGCACCACAAAACCGCTCTCCTCAATATCCTGCCTGATCTTCTCCAGGTAGGGCTGGGCCTCCTCAGCACTTTTGCCGGCAAAGACCGCGGCAAACTCCTCACCGCCATAGCGAAAGGTCTTGGCATTGCCCCGGATCTTCCCAAAGAGCGCGGCCACCATTTTCAGGACGTCGTCACCGGTCTTGTGGCCGTAGGTGTCGTTAAATTTCTTGAAATGATCGATGTCGAGCATGGCAATGGTATAGGTCTTGCCAAGATTGAGCATTAATTCATTGAGGCTGCGGCGGGCCGGCAGGCCGGTGAGGTCATCGATATAGGCCATGGAAAAAGAGGCCTCAATGGTGGTGATCAACATGATGATGCCGGCTGTGGAAAAGCAGATCATCAGGCCGCTGCCGCTGTTATCGACCAGCAGCGTCAGCAGTACCGCCACCAGGGCGCCCATATACCCGGCCAGGGCACAATCGAGATTCCGGGAAAACCGATGGCCCAGGAGGAAAAGGGGGAGGAGATAGGCCAGCAGGAGAGGGGTGGCAATTGCCTGCAGGTGAAACAGGGCCCTGCTTTCCAGCAGGAGCAGCAGCTTTTCAGAAAAGGACGTGTGGCGGGCGGCCACATGGGGCAGGCCCTGGCTGAACCAGAGCCAGAGGGGGGCGGTTGGAAAGTGGAGGGGGGCGCTGATCAACAGGATCAGAACAAGCTGCGCCGCAAAAAAGCCGGCCCACAGGGCGCCAAAGGGGGTAAAGATCCGGCGCTTGGCATGGTAGGAGGAAAAGAGCAGATTGAGGGGCAATAAAAAGGCGACCAGCACCAGAAGCGGGCTGTTCTGAGGGCCGGCGGCAAAAAGGCCAAAGACAAAATAAGAGCAGGAGAGGGCCAGGGAGGAAAAGACCAGGCCGGCATTATTATAGCGCCAACCCAGAACAATGAGCAGGGAGAAGAAAAGATAGGGCAGGGTGGGCAGAATGAGGAGCAGGGCATGGAGCTCCTTTTCCTTGCTCATATAGGTGGCCAGTTCGGCCCATTGCCAGATGAGGAGCGCGGAAAAAAGGAGAAAAACAACAGGAACAGCCAGCTGAAAGATGATGCGCTTCATAAAGGTGGCACTGATAGATTGGTGAATTATCTTAGCAGGTTATTTTGCGCACCATACCATAGATTGCCCACCAGGGGGAAAGGAAAGAAAGCACCCCCTCACCCTCCTGCATCACCGCCTTGTGCCTCCACGGAGACCATCTTTTTTTCCAGAGGATACACGCCGTTTCTCACCGCCCTTAAGGGCTTAAGTGCAGCGGCCTTTCCGGCCCTGACCGCTACCGCGGCCCCATCTGCCTGCCGGTGGCCTGGCCCCTTTGGGAGAGGACCCACGGGGAGGTCTCCTGCCGCAGCGCTTTGCCCTGCAACAGGGCGCGGAGCTCCTGCACCTCGTCCCGGAGATCAAAAAGCTCAAGGCATTGCCGGATAACGGCCCTGAGCCCCTCACCATGCCACGGCTTGGTGAGATACCTGTCCACCCCGCGCTCATTGACCATACGCAGGATGAGCTCGACATCAGGATGGCCGGAAAGGATAACGCGGATCATCTGGGGGCAGAGCTGTTTCACCTGGTCAAGCAGGGCAAAACCATCCATGCCCGGCATCTTCACCGCTGAGATGATAACCTTCACCCTCTTTGCGGTGACTATCTCCAAGGCCTCCCGGCCATTTCTGGCCAGCAACACGGTATACGGCTCGACCTCGAGCTCCTGCGCCAGATGCGCGAGGATCTCTTTACTGTCGTCAACAATGAGTATCTGCGATTTCGCCATGTGCCCTCACTCCGCTTGCCTGATTTATCTCCTTTCCCTGCGGCCTAATGCACCGAACAGGAGATGCAGGGGTCATAGGCCCTGACCAGCATTTCCGCCAGCAGCTCGGTTTCCTTGTCACTCTTGCCCTGCTGGGCGCAGTACATAGCCAACTCTTCAATATCATGATAAATATTAGCGTGGTTCTGGCTGGTGGGAATGACACAGTCCGCTTTTTGAATGCGGCCGTCGCCATCAAATTCCAGGCAGTGGTAGAGAATACCCCGCGGCACCTCCACCGCCCCGACCCCGACACCAGCCCGCGCCTCCACCTCCTGCCTGGCTTGCTGCCAGGGAGAAGCCAGCAAGGCGTCAATGAGGGTGATGGCCTCCTCCACCACATGGACACACTCCACCAACTGAGCGATAGTGTTCATGAAGGGATTATGGTTGAGCGGCCTGAGGCCGAACTTGCCGGCAATGGCTGTTGCCTGGGGCCGGAGATAGTCGAAATTATTGTTGAGCCGGGCCAGGGCCCCCACGGCAAAGGATTTGCGGGAAAGGCGGCTGAGCTTGGAGGTGGAAAAGTCGGCCATGTACTCGTTGCTCATGGCCAGGTAGTCCTTTTCCTTTTTGAGGACGCCGTCACTGGAGAGGAGATTGCCGCCGATGAAGGGGTAGTCTTCCTCCCCATGCAAAGAGACGAACTCTGTCTTCCGGCTGAAAGACGGCAGGGTGAAGGAGGCGAACAGATCGGCGCCGGCCACCAGATCGGCCAGGCTGGCCTGCAGCCGTTTACGAAACCCGGCCAGGGCATATTTATCCGGCACCATGGTGAAGCCGCCCACCACGGTGCGGGTGGGGTGCAGGCGGCGGCCCCCCACCTCATCGCAGAGGTCGTTGGCCACCATCTTCAGGCGCAGGGCCTGCTGCACCACTTCGGGATGGCTCTTGGTCAGCGGCAGCACACTGCCCACTCCCAGAAAATCAGGGGCTGCCAGAAAATAGATGTGGAGGATATGGCTCTGCAGGGTTTCCATGTGTTTCAAGAGGAGACGGAGCCTGGCCGTCTGCTCTGAGGGGATGAAACCAAAACCGTTTTCAATGGCCCGGATGGAGGTGAGGGTGTGGCCGATGGAACAGATGCCGCAGATCCGGCCGCAGATATAGGGGGCGTTCTCGTAGAGCTTGCCCACCAGCATGGCCTCGAAAAAGCGCGGCGTCTCCACAACCTCCCAGCGCGCCTCCTTCACCTCGCCGTTTTTAATGGATATGCGGATATTACCGTGGCCCTCCACCCGACTCAGGTGTCTGACATCCACCTCACAGGATATCTTCATGCTTCCCCCTTCAACTTCGTGCGCAAGGTGTCGGCCGCCCCGGCAAATCCCCCGAAACATTCGAGCCGATCAAGCAATCTTTCCATGGACATATTCTTCCTGGCCACGATCGCCAGCAGTTCCTCCACATTGGCCTCCGGCGCCGGCCCCCGGCAGCCCCAGCAGGCCAGACGGTTGCTGGTGCACCAGGCGTCACAGCCCGCCCGGGTAATGGGTCCGAGACAGGGCTCGCCCAGTTCAAAGAGACAGATGTTCTCCTTGGCCTTGCACTCCATGCACACAGGGTATTTGGGATGATTGACCGCCTTGCCCAGCACGAGATTGGTGACGATCCGCTCCACCTCCTCCTTCTTGATGGGGCAGCCATATATTTCGAGATCCACCTTGATGTAGGCGGCCAGGGGCATGGCCTCCTGACTGTCAATGGGATGATCGCCATACACCTCCCTTTTCACCCATTCCAGATCACCGAAGCGGTTCTTGAGCTGATTGACGCCGCCAAAACAGGCGCAGCTCCCCAGGGCCACCACCTGCCGGGCATTATGGCGGATCTTCTGCAGACGCTCCACCTCATCCCGGCGGGTCACCGAGCCCTCCACAAAGGCGATCTGATAATCATCCGCCGCCTCCTTCATACCCTCCCGGAAGTTGACGATCTCCACCAGGTCGAGGAAATCAAGCAGGGTGGATTCATTATTCAGGAGCTGAAGCTGACACCCCTCGCAGGAGGAGAGCTCAAAGAAACCCACGCGGGGCCGGGGAATAGGCACCCCCAGATATTGCCTTTCAGCAGTCATTCTTTCCCTCCAATCCTCATGCCATAATGTCTATTTATAAATGAGGCATCTTTTTTGAGATCAAGGAACAGAAAGATTAAAAAGCGGAGCATATTAATGATATGCGAGCATTTTTCATTTTTCTGTGACGCAGAGATCGGGAAAGAGGGCCATTTAGAGATAGACATTAGATGGCCTCTTTCAAATTAAGCACTGACCAGTAATCAAAGACCGGGCCATCAAGACAGGTATAGGTGGAGCCGATATTGCAGCGGCAGCATTTGCCCCGGCCACAATGCATACGGCGTTCCAGGGAGACAAAGATCTTTTCCATGGGCAGACCGGCTTCAAGCAGCATATCGCAGACAAATTTGAACATCACCGGCGGCCCGCAGACAATGGCGTTGGTCTGTTTGGCAAAGCGGTGGCGATCCCCCTCCTCCAGGCGTCGGCCCAGAAGATCGGTGATCAGGCCCACCTGTCCGGTCCAGCCCTTCTCCCCCTTGTCGACGATCACCTGCAGGTCGATATCAAACTGGCGCCACATGGCGTACTGATAGCCGAAAAGCAGTTCCGATGGGCAGCGGGCCCCGTACATGATATCGACCCGGCCGTAGCGGCTTCGATTTTCCAAGACACTCATGATGGGGGCGCGCAGGGGCACAACACCGAGCCCCCCGGCCAGAAGAAGGATATCATCACCCAGCATATCCTCCACCGGAAAACTGGTGCCAAAGGGGCCGCTGATGCCGACCATGACGCCGCGCTCCAGACGGCTCAAAAAAGTGGTCATGGTACCGGCCGCCCGGATGCAGAGTTCAATATCGCCGTGCCGGCTGGGCGCCGACGAGATGGAAAAAGGGGCCTCGCCGATGCCCGGCACCTCCAGCATGACAAACTGGCCGGGTTTAAAGGAAAAATTGTGGCGCGCCTCCGGATCCCTGATCTGGACCTGATACAGCTTTTCCGTAGCGGTGAGAGGATAGACCATGGTGATTTCCGCCCTGTGGCTGAAATCACCATGGTCTGGGGACTGGGCGCCTGGTGAAGGGGTCACCCGGCAGGCAAAGGGTCCTTTAGACATCTTCCACCTCCCCCCGCCGGACAGAGGCAATCACCTCAGGCACGGTAATATCGGCCAGACAGTTGGTGCCGCAGCGGCCGCACCCCACACAGAGGGCCTCTTCAAAGGCCTCCACAAAACCCCGGTGTTTGTGATAATAACGGTATTTCAGCCGGGTGCTGCTCTTTGGCCGGAAATTATGGCCGCCGGCCACCTCGGCAAAATCCAGGAGATTACAGGAGTAGAGCTGCCTGATCTTGGTGGCCTTTGCCATATTCATGGCCACCTCCTCTTCCACCCCATAACAATAACAGGTGGGGCAGACCTGGGCGCAGGTGCCGCAGGAGAGGCATCGCCGGCCCCATTCGGACCAGACCGGGGAATCAAACTCCATATCCAGGATCTTACTGAGGTCCGAGGTCTCGACCTCGGTGGTAAAGAGGTCCTGACGCGCTTGCCCTGCCTCCTGAAAACGCTGATGATCCTCATGATCCGGCTCGCGCAGGTTGAGATTCTCCAGAATATGAAAGGCCCGACTGCTCATGATTTCCGCGAAATATTCATCACCCAAAGGGGTCAGAAAGAGGTCGCAGCCGTGAAGGACGGTGTCCGTCCCCATGGAGCGGCAGAAACAGGCCGGGGTGGGCTGGCAGGAATGGCCGATGATGAACATCTCGGCCCGCTTGGCGCCATAAAAAGGGTTGGGATAGGGCTCGGCCAGTAAGACCTTGTCCAGTTTATTGAGGGCATTTATATCACAGGGATGGAGGCCAAAGAGCACCAGAGGGTGGTGGCCGCCGTAATCGACCTCCTTCTGCCACTCCAGGCCCTGCAGGGTGAAAGAGCTGGTCTCCTCACGATGGGGCAGAAAATATTTTTTGGCAGCATGCATGGTCTGATCATAATCCAGCTGCAGATCTTCGAAATGATACAGGGTATCAAAATCATAAAGATCTCTGCCCTGGGCGTTTTCCCCCTTTTTAACCGGCCCCACCACCCTGTTCACCGCCAGAAGCTCAAAAAGGCGGGCAAGTTCCCTGGCCGCAAATATCTTGAAGATCATCAAACACCCTCGCTGTCGTGGCAATATGGGAATGGAAATGTTGGCGGTGATTTTATTGCTGAACCTTCAGGATGCGTTACCGGGAGGGCTGCGGTCAAGACCAAAATAGGAGATGGATGGCGGCCGCAGATAAGCAGAAATCAGCAGAGCAGCCGGCGCGCGGCGCACCGGGTCAGATGGGAAAGGAGAACCAGGCCCTTTTTTTTGCCGGACAAAAAAAAGCAGCAGCCCTGTTATTGTGGCGCTTGTTTTTTGATTGTCCAGGCCGTGGTCTCGAGCCAGCCCCGGAGTTCTTTGTCCGGCTGGGGCCGGCCATGGAGAGAGGTCACCACGGCCAGGCAGGTTTACAACTTCACATTAAATCGTGCCCGGGCCGCGGCCACGATCTTTTCGGCAGAGGGGGGACAGCTCTTTTCTGAGGCCCCTGCACATTTCATATTGGCATAGGCCCAGTTACAGCCGGTTCTGTCATCCACCTTGAGGCGGATGATATAATCAAAATGGCAATCTTCATGATCGCCGGTCTTCTCCAGCTCTTTATTCAAAAAGGCCAACAGCTCGTTTTCTGTCACCGCTTTCCGCTCCATCAGCATCCCTCGGTTTCTTTAAAAAATATCCCTGCTGGTTATGGGCACTCCTCCGGCAGCCATGGCCTGGTCTGAGAAAACAATCAATCGGCCATCTTTTCGATAATGGCCGGCACCTGGGCCAGGGCCTCGGGCAGCTTATCCACCATGGTACCGCCGGCCTGGGCCATATCGGGCCGACCGCCGCCGCTGCCGCCGACAAGGGCCGCCACCTCTTTTACTATGGCGCCGGCCTGGAACTGCTTGGTGAGATCCTTGCTGACCATGGCCAGCAGCGACACCTTGCCACCCAGCTCACCGCCCAGCACGGCAATGGCCGAGCCCATCTGGTCACGGATCTTGTCGCTGATCTCGCGCATGGTCTTGGCGGAATCCAGGGTGATGGTGGCGGTGATCACCTTGACGCCGGCCACCTCCACGGCCCCGGCCAGGATTGAATCCAGGGAGGAGAGAGAGAGCTTGGCATTGAGCTGGCTGATCTCTTTTTCCAGCTCCTTCTGGCGGCTCAGCACCCTGTCCAGTTTGTCCATTATTTCTTCGGGCCGGCACTTCAGCCTGTCAGCCAAGTGGGCCAGCAGCTCTTCATCATGCTGGAAATGGTCCAGGGCAGCTGCGCCGCTGATCGCCTCGATGCGGCGGATACCAGCGGCAATCCCGGTTTCGGAGACGATCTTCACCAGACCGATCTCGCCGGTGGCCGCCACATGGGTGCCGCCGCAGAGCTCTTTGGAATAACCGGCCACAGAGACCACCCGCACCCTGTCGCCATACTTCTCGCCGAAGAGGGCGGTGGCCCCTGCCTTGACGGCCTCCTCCTTGCTGAGGTCTTCGGTGTGCACGGCGCGGTTGAGACGGATCTGGTCGTTGACCAGGGCCTCCACCCGGGCAATCTCCGAGGCGGTGAGGGGAGTGAAATGGGTGAAGTCAAAGCGGAGACGTCCGGCACGCACCTGGGAGCCGGACTGCTTGACATGGTCGCCCAGGACGTGGACCAGGGCGGCTTGGAGAAGATGGGTGGCGGTATGGTTGGCACAGATGGCGCGCCGCCTCTGTTGGTCCACGGTGAGGGTGACGTCGTCACCCTTGGTGAGCGCGCCGCTGGTGATGGTCCCCTTATGCAGGAAGATGCCGGAGCCGATCTTGATGGTGTCGCTTATCCTGGCCTCACCGCTGCCACTGGCCAGCACCCCCTGGTCACCGCTCTGACCGCCCGACTCGGCATAAAAAGGTGTGGCAGCGCAGACAAAGGCCACATCCTCACCCGTACCGGCCCTCTCCACCAGATCACCGGCCGGCCCGATAATGGCCTGCAGGGAGCTTTCGGCCTGCACACTCCCATAGCCGAGAAACTCGGTGGCCGGGGCCTGGGCCAGAAGGGCGCGCACTCCCTCGCTCAGTTCCGCCAGGCTCCCTCCTTTCCAGGACGCCTTGGACTGGGCGCGCTGGGCGGCCATGGCCGCCTCAAAGCCCTGCTCGTCAATGGTCATCCCCTTTTCAATGGCCACGTCCCGGACAATATCCACCGGAAAACCAAAGGTGTCATAGAGCTTGAAGATGAAGTCGCCATCCACCTGCAGAACACCCTCCTGCCGGAGATGGCGCAGCTTTTCCTCCAGCATGGCCAGACCATTGTCCAGGGTCTCCAGGAAGCGCACCTCCTCGTTTTCCACCACCTTGGCCAGCAGCTGGCCCGCATCGTTTAAATGCGGATAGGCCGGGTTCATCTCAGCCACCACCTTGGCACAGATACCCGCCAGGAAGGGCCTGGTCAGCCCCAGGGTCCGGCCGTAACGGATGGCGCGGCGCATGATGCGGCGCAGCACATAACCCCGCCCTTCATTGGCGGGCAGGATACCGTCGGCAACCAGAAAGGTGGTGGTACGGGCATGGTCGGCAATGACCTTCAGGGCCGTATCCGTGGCCTGGTCCCGGCCGTAGCTGGTCCCGGCCTTCTGGGCAATTTCCTTAATCAGGGGCTGAAAGAGATCGGTATCATAGTTGGTTTTCACCCCCTGCACCACGGAGGCGATACGTTCAAGACCCATGCCGGTATCAATGGAGGGCCGGGGCAGAGGCTCCAGGCGGCCATCCGGGTGGCGTTCAAACTGCATGAAAACCAGGTTCCATACCTCCAGCCAGCGGTCGCACTCACAGCCCACGGCGCAGTGCGGGTCATCACAGCCCACCTCAGGCCCCTGATCGTAATGGATCTCCGTGCAGGGGCCGCAGGGGCCGATGTCGCCCATGGCCCAGAAGTTATCCTTTTCACCCAGACGGACGATGCGCCCCTTGGGCAGGTCCTCTATCTCCTCCCACAAGCTATAGGTCTCGTCATCCTCCTCAAAGACCGAGATCCACATCTTCTCCGGATCAAGGCCCAGCTCCTGGATCAGAAATTCCCAGGCATAGGCAATGGCTTCTTTTTTAAAATAATCACCAAAGGAAAAGTTGCCCAGCATCTCAAAAAAGGTGTGGTGACGGGCCGTGTAGCCGACATTCTCAAGGTCGTTATGCTTGCCCCCGGCCCGCACGCAGCGCTGGCTGCTGACGGCCCGGCTGTATTGCCGTTTCTCCTCACCGGTAAAGAGGCGCTTGAACTGGACCATGCCGGCATTGGTAAAGAGCAGGGTGGGATCATCTTCCGGCACCAGGGAGGAGGAGTCCACCACGGTGTGACCCTTGGCCTTAAAATAATCAAGAAATTTGCGGCGGATATCGTTTCCAGTCATGGGAGTAGCACAGGGATAAAATTACAGATAAAAGGCTGAAACTGCGCCTCGGGTTTGCACAAAGAGTCATCTACTTAAATAAAAAAAGCCGCAGGGGCAAAAGAAAAAAGGCTTTTTCCCCTTTTTTCTTTTGCCCCTGCGGCCGCCCGAGACAGCACGGACGCCGCGCCTCTTCCTACACGACCTCGGCCACCGCCGGGGTTGCCTCGCGCACGTTCAGGCCGTAGCCCATCCGCACCTTGTTCTCAATCTCCAGAACCATATCACCATGTTCCTTGAGAAAGGCCTTGGCATTTTCCCGGCCCTGGCCCACCCGCTCGCCGTTATAGGAGTACCAGGCCCCGCTCTTTTCAACGATATCCTTGTCCACGGCCAGATCAAGGAGGTCACCCACCTTGGACATGCCCTCGCCGTAAATGATATCAAACTCGGCCACCTTGAAGGGGGGCGCCACCTTGTTCTTGACCATCTTGATCTTGGTCCGGTTACCAATAACGTCCAGTCCCTCCTTAATCTGGGTCATCCTTCTGATATCGATGCGCATGGAGGCATAAAACTTCAGGGCATTGCCGCCGGTGGTGGTCTCGGGGTTGCCGAACATGACGCCGATCTTCATCCTGATCTGATTGATGAAGATCAGGGTGGTATTGGTCTGCTTGAGGATGGCGGTGAGCTTGCGCATGGTCTGGCTCATCATCCGGGCCTGGAGACCCACATGGCTGTCCCCGATATTGCCCTCAATCTCGGCCTTGGGGGTGAGTGCGGCCACAGAGTCCACCACGATGACATCCACGGCACTGGAGCGGATGAGGATCTCGACGATCTCCAGGGCCTGCTCACCATAATCGGGCTGGGAGACCAGCAGATCGTCGACATTAACCCCCAGCCGCTCGGCATAATAGACATCCAGGGCATGCTCGGCATCGATGAAGGCGGCAGTGCCTCCCGCTTTCTGGGCCTCGGCCACCACATGGAGGGCCAGGGTGGTTTTACCCGATGATTCCGGCCCGTAGATCTCCACAACACGGCCTCGGGGAATACCGCCCACGCCGGTGGCGATATCAATGCCGAGAAGACCGGTGGAAATAACCGGGATCTGGTCGGAGGCCTGGCTGCCCATCCGCATGATGGACCCCTTGCCGAACTGTTTCTGGATCTGGACAATAGCTGAATCTAACGTTTTGGAACGATCAGGGGCGGCGGCCATGGAATAAACTCTCCTTAAGAATAGATGGTCTCGAACTCTTTTCCCAAGAAAAAAGTCCGCTCACTTTTATGACATACGTTGGGGCTGCATTGTAAGCGATGGAGGGGAAACGACAAGGGGTAAAACTAAATTTTTATCACCTCTGTCGGCAAAAGTCGAATCATATTATGTGCTATGATAGTGCCCCCTCCTCAAGCGCCATAGAACCATAATGGCACATCAGGTAGGACAAATAAGGTCCCAGGCTCTTTTTTTTTAAAAACAGTTACTCCACCCGCACCGTAAAGGTCTGCGGCTCGGTATCGCCCCGGGCTTTGGCCGTGAAATAATGGATCGCCAGCACCGCCCCCTCCTGGAGGGCGGTCTCCACCTTCCAGCGCCCCTCTTGAACCGCGGCCTCAATATAGCTATAGGTCCGCCAGCCCTCCTGACGACCGCCCGTCATGGGCAGGGGAACAACGCCCCGTTCCAGCCAGACACCGTCCTCCTCCCGGCGCAGCCACCAGCGCTGCTCCAGGTCAACCGTCACCTCTTTGGGGGCAAAAATCGCACTCAGGCTATAAATCCTCTCCCCCTCCCGGTAGTGGATGACCTCCTGGCCCAGCCCCAGGACATGCCAGAAGGGCTGCGCTTCGGCCTGACATGTATAGGCCCCGCCCTCCTTGCTGAAATCCGTGCAGACATAGCTCTCTCGCATGACCAGGGGCACCGGCGGAATAAGCTGGAGCTGATAAAGGACCACCAGCATGAGAACACAGGCAGTGGCCGGGGCCATCTGCCGCAAATCGCGGCGATACTGAACCTTTGTTCTGCCGAGCAGCAGAATATGACCCTGCGGGGCGCTGGCAAACCGGCGGATGATGTAGACCAGGGCCAGGCTGATCAGACAACTGAGATAAAACCAGATGGGCCTTATGGAGTGCACGATATGGGGAATCAGGAAATTGAGATACATGGTGCCGCAGACGGCAAAGAGGGTCCAGGTCAGAGTGCGGCTCACATATTTTGCAGCGAGAAACTCGTTGCCCACCAGCAGGCCAACCAGGCCCAGCACCACCAAAAAGGTGTAGGCCGAACCGGAACTCTTAAAATAAAAAACCACCAGGGCGCTGAACAGGCCGCCGAAGAAAAACTGCACGCCAAAGGTGAACCAGCCATGCCACTGCGGCTTCACCTCCCGCACCAGGAGCACGAGAATGAGGCCGGCCCCGAAATAATAGGAGGTAAGGACCAGGAGATCAAAAAAGGAAACCACCCGGCCCATGGTCACCGAGTCCCAGGTGAAACCGCAAAAAAAGGCAAAAGCAGGCAGAAAGCGGCGCAGGGCCGTGAGCTGCGGCTCAAAGCGGTGAAGCAGCTTTTTGGAGTTCATGGCGACACAGGGCCAGGCAGGCGACCAAGGAGAAAACGGCGGGCCAGATCCAGCCCCATGGTGGCGGCCTTGGCCTGGACCAGGGGGCGGTTGCCGGAAAAGCGATGGGTTTGCTGGATATTTCCGGCCGGGGTGGCCAATCCGAAGCAGACAGTGCCCACGGGTTTATCAGGGGTGCCGCCTGCCGGCCCGGCAATGCCGGTGATGGAGACGCCGATATCTGCGGCTGTGGCCTCTCTGGCGCCAATAGCCATCTCGGCGGCGGTCTCCTCACTCACCGCCCCGAACTGCAGCAGGGTTTTTTCAGCCACCCCGAGCAGCCGTTCTTTCACCCCGTTGCCATAGGCCACCACCGAGCCCTGAAAATAGGCGGAGCTGCCCGGCACCGAGGTGACCATATTGGCCATCAAGCCGCCGGTACACGACTCGGCCAATCCCAGGGAGAGGCCCTTGGCGGCCAAGAGCTCACCGGTAACCGAGGCCATGGTGTCATCATCCTCGCCGTAGATGAGATCAGCCAGGGCACTCTTGAGCAGCTTTTCATTGCGCAGGAAAAGCTCCCTGGTCTCCTTACGGCTGGCGGTGCAGACGGTGAGGCTGACATGGACCTCGGCGGCCATGGGATAATAGCCGATGCGAATACCCTTGCCCTGATTTTCCAGATGCCGCAGGCGCTTATTGATCTCCATCTCCTCGACGCCAAAGACCTTGTAAATCTTCTGATGCACCAGGTGAAAGGATTTTTCCTGCCAGGTGGCCAGGATGGGGATGACCCGGTCGAGCATGAGCTCCCGCATCTGATGGGGAACCCCGGGCAGGAAGAAAATCGGTTTCTCCTCATGGACCAGCATGAAGCCCGCCATATTTTCAGCCGGTTTCAGGACCTCGGCCCCGGAGGGGAGCCAGGCCATCTTTGCCATGTCCGGGCTCTCCTTGAAGACCTCTGTCTCCTGGATCCTGGCGAAGACCTCCGGATAAAAGGTCTGGGGCCTGGAGAGGGCCTGGGAAACCGCAGTAGTGGTAATATCATCCGTGGTGGAGCCCAGGCCGCCGGTGAGCACCACAAAATCGGAACGGCTGATGGCCTCCAGCAGGGCCGCACCGATCTTCTCCGCCTCATCCCCCACCGTGGTCATGGAGGTGACGGTATGGCCGGCCCCAAAGAGGTGGCTGGCGGCAAAATAGCTGGTGGAGTTGACAATCCGACCAGAGGTCAGTTCATTGCCGATGGCGATGAGTTCTCCCTTCATAAAGCGTTACCTTCCTTCATTGATTATCCTTTGCAGAGCCCGCGGCTCTCTCTTGAAAAAAAGGGGGTATTCTGGTGTGACGTGGAGACTTCGCCCCATGGCCCTTCAGGGACAGCGGCTACCGAAGACCTGGTCGCCAGCCACCCTGTCAATGCGCACCCCAACCAGGGTGTTGGCCAGAGAAGCCGGGGCCTCAAAATAGACCGGGATATAATTCTCAGTGAAGCCGCGCATGAGCCCTTTCTTGTTTTTTTTCTCAGCCAGCACCCTGTGGGTGGTGCCGCTGAAGCGCTGGTAAAACTCCTGCTGCTTGGCCGCGGCAAGGGCCCGCAGCAGGGCCACCCGCTCATTCTTGATCCAGGTGGCCACCTGGTCGTGGCGCTTGGCCGCCCCGGTGCCCGGCCGGCGGGAGTAGGGAAAGACATGGAGATAGGTCACCGGCAGAGCGCTTAAGAGGTCATAGGTGTTTTGAAAGGCCTGCTCATCCTCGCCGGGAAAGCCCACCATGACGTCGATGCCCAAGGCGGCATCAGGCAGGTGCTGGTGGGCCATGGTGACAATCTGCCTGAACTCCTCGGCGGTGTAATGGCGGTTCATCTTCTGCAGGATATGATCATCACCGCTCTGCAGGGGGATGTGGAGATGGGGCATGAGGTTTTGGCGGCTGGCGAAAAGGGCCAGAATCTCGGGGCTCAGCTCCTGCGGCTCCAGGGAACTGAGGCGAAAACGGGTGTCCGGGTGCAAGGCAGTGACCTGATCCAGGAAGGTGGCCAGGGTATCAGGCCGGTTCTGCAGGTCCTTACCATATTTGCCCACATGGATGCCGGTCACCACCACCTCCTGATAGCCGCTCTCCACAAACATCCGGGCCTGCCCCAGGGCCAGTTCAGGGAGTACACTGCGGCTGCGGCCGCGGCTCAAGGGGACAATACAGTAGGAGCAGTAATTATCACAGCCGTCCTGAATCTTCAGATAGGCCCTGGTCCGGCCGGAGAACGTGGTGACCGGCAGATGGCAGCACTCGCGGATGGTGCCGATATCGGTCATATACATCTCCAGATCGCAATACTCCGTGGCCAGGGCAAAGTCCACCAGCAGATGCTTGTAGCCGTTGCCGACAAGGCAGACCGGCTGATCGACCATATCCAGGATCTCCAGGGCAGCCACTTGGGAGTAACAGCCCGTGACCACCACCCGGGCGTCGCTTTTTTTCTTCAAGGCCCGCCTGATGGTCTGGCGGGACTGGGCCCCGGCCTTCATGGTCACCGCACAGGTGTTGATGACATAGATATCAGCCGGCTGACTGAAGGGGACAATCAAAGCGCCGCGGCGGGCAAAGGCCGAGGCAAACGAAGCGGATTCATACTGATTGACCTTGCACCCCAGGGTGGTGATGGCTACTTTTATTTGAGTGGGCTCTTTGTTTGGCATAATAGATAAGGGTGATCTCAAGCTATTTCTCCGCCGCCCAGCAGGCAGGCCCCGTCATAGAGGACGGCAAACTGGCCCGGGGTTATGGCGCGCTGGGGTTCCGTAAAAACAAATACATAGCCGTTCTCTTTCCTGCTGACCAGGGCCGCGGCACCCTGGTGGCGGGAGCGGATCTTCACCGTGAAGGTCCGGGGCAACGGCGGCTCATGGCCTGACATCCAGTTGATCTCGGGCACCAGGAGCTCTTGTTGCCACAGATCATCATCCCCGCCCACAATGACCCTGTTATGCTCCGCATCCAGCCCCACCACATAGAGAGGGCGGGGCGCCGGAATCCCCAGGCCCCGGCGCTGACCAATGGTATAGCGGTGGATGCCCAGGTGGCGGCCGCAAACCGTGCCCTGGAGATCCACCACCTCGCCGGGGGCAGGGGCCTCGCCGCCATAGCCCTCCAGAAATTCCTGGACCGTCCGCTCCTTCAAGAAACAGACGTCCTGGCTCTCCTTGCCGCGGAAATCATCAAAACCTAAATCCTCGGCCAGCCTGTACACCTCCTCCTTGAGCAGGTCGCCCAGCGGGAAAGAAAGGCGGGCCAGCTGCGCCTGACTCAGACCGCACAGGAAGTAGGACTGGTCCTTGCTGCCATCTCTGCCCTTACACAGCTCCAGGCCGGCGGCTGTTGGCCGGAGGCGGACATAATGGCCGGTGGCCAGGGCCTCGCAGCCCAGGGCAAGGGCCTCCTTCAGGAGATGACCGCATTTCACCACAGGGTTGCAGACCACGCAGGGGTTGGGGGTCCGACCCTGGAAATAGCTGCGGACAAAATAATCAAGAACCTGGCGGCCAAAGACCCGGCGGAGGTCAACAACCTTGAGCTCCACTCCCAGGCGGCCGGCCACCTCCTGCACCCTGGCCACCTGGATATCGAGATCAGGCTGGGAGAGGGCCATGAACAGGCCGCATACCTCATGGCCCTGACGGGCAAGGAGATGGGCCGTCACTGTACTGTCCACCCCGCCGCTCATCGCCACTGCAATCCGTGCCATCATCTTCCTCGCAAAAACAGGCGCCCCGCACCCTTTCCTTTTAGCCTCAAGCGCCACCATCTCTCCACTTACCAGCAAGCACCCCATCTGACAAATTTTTTATTAGAGGCCTCAGCCCTTCTCAGCAGGGTGCAGATCGACCAGGGTGGCGCCCCAGCTCCCCCCTGCTTCACCGGCCAGCCGGTAGGCGCGCACCCCGGATTCCCTATCCAGCGCCGCGTGGACCAGGCGGCGTAAGACCCCCTTACCCTTGCCATGAATAATCCGGACCTCATGGATCCCCTGCTCGCGGCAGAGGCGGATATACTCCGGGATCAACCGCTTAATGTCGCCGGGCTGAAAGGTGTGGAGATCCAGCACCCCGTCAACCACCATGGTCACTGCCTGATCACTCTCTTCTCTTCTGCTTTCCATTTGCAAACTCGTCCTGTATTGTCTATACACCTTAGACTCCATCACCACCAACCCCAGCCTAAAAAAGATACATGCCATGACCAATATACCATTTCAGGCCCTGGTTGTCCGCCAGGAGGATGATACCTTTGTCCGCAAAATAGAGACGCGCCACACGGACGACCTGCCGGCCGGCGACATCCTGGTGCGGGTCCTTTACTCCTCCCTCAATTACAAGGACGCCCTCTCCGCCACCGGCAACCGCGGGGTGACCAGAAGATACCCCCACACGCCGGGTATTGATGCGGCCGGGGTGGTGGCAGCCTCTGATCTTCCCCATCTCAGGCCCGGCCAGGAGGTGCTGGTCTCCTGCTATGACCTGGGCATGAATACCCCCGGCGGCTTTGCCGAGTATATCAGGGTGCCGGCGGCCTGGGTGGTGCAGAAACCCGCCGGCCTCACCTGCAAGGAGGCCATGACCTACGGCACTGCCGGTTTCACCGCTGCCCTGTCGGTCTACAAATTAATGAACCAGGGTGTCTCTCCCGACCAGGGCCCCATCCTGGTGACCGGCGCCACCGGCGGCGTCGGCTCCATGGCCGTGGCCATTCTGGCCAAAGAAGGGTTCCAGGTCACGGCGGCCAGCGGCAAGGCCGCCTCTGATTTTCTCACTGCCCTCGGGGCCCAGAAGATCATCAGTCGCGACCAGGTAAGCGGCAGCCTTGACAAGGCCCTGCTGCGGCCGCGCTGGGCCGGGGTGATTGACACGGTGGGAGGCGAGATCCTGGCCAAGGCCCTGAAATCCACCAAGTATGGTGGGGCCGTGACCTGCTGCGGCAATGTCGCCTCCGGCGATCTGCCCCTGACGGTCTACCCCTTTATCCTGCGCGGCATCACCCTGCTGGGCATTGATGCGGCGGAATGCCCCCTGCCCTTACGGCAGACCATCTGGGACCGCCTGGGCAGCGCCTGGAAGCTGGCCCAGCTGCCGGAGATGGCCTCTGAAATCAGCCTGGAGCAGCTCTCAGAACATATTGATCTTCTTTTGCAGAGCAGGATCAAGGGCCGGGTGGTGGTGAAGGTGGCTGCAGGGCCCTGAACAGAAAGCAGATCTGCACCAGGCGGACACAGATTTTCAACCCACAGAAAATATTGGGGAAGCAACGTTTTTTTTCGTCTGCCGAGGGAACTTCGCAGCTGCAGGGTCCATCTTCTGCCCATGGCTGAAATCCTTCCGTAGTCAAAAGA
>JAVLBA010000049.1:0-18552 GCA_031581485.1 Desulfurivibrionaceae bacterium
ATAAAAAAAAGAGGGGTGACAGCTGAGCTGCCACCCCTCTCAGGGATTAATTTTATGTCACCCGGGCCGGGAAGCTGCCGGCCCGGGTGACGGGTGATCAGAATCTATTCTGAGACCTCACAATCGGCACCGTCACACTCGACATTGGCCACCAGATAACGGCTCTTGAAACCGGCATTGCGCAGTTCGGTGGCGGCCATTTCAGCCCGGGCACCGGTGGTGCAATGGATGAGCATCTCCTTGTCCTTGGGCAGGGATTCCAGCTGGTTCTGGATCTCGTCCAAGGGGATGTGGCGGGCAGTGGCGAATTTGCCGGCAGCGGCCTCATCCTTGGTACGGACATCGACAATCAATGTATCATCAGCTCCATCAGCGGACTTCACGAACTCGGCAATGCTGATCTCATGCTTGCCCAGCACCCGCTTCCAGACGATTTCTTCCGGGGTGACACCGGTCTCAACAGGTCCGCCTGCCTTTTTCCAGGCGGCAAAATCCATGCCGGCCAGGGAACTTTTCTTGTAGCCCCAGCCCTTGATCATCTTATAGGCCTTCTTGGCATCGTCACCATTGCCATAGACCACTATGGGAGCCACCGTGCTGTAGGGAAGTTCATACTCGGCATACTCAATATCCTCCATGGGGATATTATGGGCCCGGGGAATATGACCCGCCTCGTATTCCTTGCTGGAACGCAGGTCCACCAGAACGATGTTCCCTTTCTTGACAAATTCATCACTTGCCACCACATGGTTCCCGGCCTTTTTCCAGCCCGGAACACCGGCAAGCATTACCTTAATATTGGTATATCCCAATTTGACCGCCAGACCGGCGGAAGATGTTGACATACCTCAGGTGGGGCCTCCACAGTAAAAAACAAGCTGGATATCCTTATCAGCGGGCAGCAGCTCTGCTCCCTTTTTCTTCATGGCCGCAACAGGGATATTGATGGAACCGGGGACGGTTCCTTCGTGGAAGCGGGAGGATGGCCGGGAATCCACCAGTACATATTTCTGGCCTGAGCCCATAAGGGCTGCCAGTTCAGCAGGCTTCATCTCCGAGGTGCCCTTGGGCATTTTGGCCAGTTTCGGCTTGACCACCGTGGCCAGGCGATCTTTGCCCGTGCCGGTGAATTCAATGATGGAGGCATGTCCCTTCACGGCGTGCTCCATGCCCTTGGTGTTGTCATCGAACTTGACCATCATGGTCTTGGCCTTATCACCCTTGCCGACTTTCAGGGAAATACTCTTGGCCTTATTGGAGAGGCCGACAACTTTGCCCTTGAGGACATTGTCGTTTTTCTTGGCCTCAGTCTTTGCCGCTGGTGCGGCGTGGTCTGTGGCGTGCACCAACTCATACTGAGCGCCGCAGGTGACAAATAATGCCGCCCCGCAGGCCAGAGGAAGCAGGCGCTTTAAGATTTTATGTTTCATGGCAACTCCTTTAAAAAATGGGAAGTAAAGAGGACGTTTCACAACGCCAGGTGGAGACAACTCGTCTCGTAGAGAGGGTGTAGCAATCTCCGTGCCACAGTGTGCCGACCACTCTTCCCGAGCCGACACCTGCACACCAACTCCCTGTTTTGAGGTTATAATGGTCTCTGCTGCCTGGCACCACACAGCAGCAAGCCGTCCGCCAAGGCCTGCAAATTAATTTGACAGATATGGGGGGTTACCGGTAATATCCTGCCTGCACATACTTTTTTAGAAACAAAGATATTTGTCCGGGCAATTTCTTTTGCACCCCTTTCACAGCCATGAATCTTCGTTATCTCATTTTTTTCACCATCACCGCCCTGGGACTGCTGCCCCTGGCCATCCTTCTTGTCACCAGCCTGCCCCAGGCCATGGAGCAGCTGGATGATGCCGCCCGCCTGGAAACAGTGGCCCTCACCCAAACCCGCTACACCAAGCTCAATGCCAAGGTTACCTGTCTGAAAAAATCCATCATCCGCCTGGCTGCGGTGCCGGTGAGCGAAGATATCATCATGGAGGCGAGCCAGGATCAGCAAGAGCGCATGGAACTGCTCATTGCCGACTGGTTTGCCGCGGACCTGCAGATTGATGACGTCCAGTTCGTGGACATTGTCGGCAATGAAACCTTTCGGATGAGCCGCGGCCAGCACGGTCTCACCAGGATTGCCGCCAGCCAGCTCAAAAGACTGGAACAGAACGCCTCCTTCCTCCAAGGCCTGCAGCTCATGCCCCAGAAGGTCTTTGTGGGCATAGAAGACCAGATCAGCGGCATTTTCAGCAGCGAGGAAGAGTATGTCCTTTATATGGTGACCCCCATTGGCAGACGGGTTGAAGAGGTCATCGGCCTGGCCGTGATCAAGGTAGATCTCACCACCTTTTTGCACGATTTCAACGACTCGCTGTGGCTCCTGACCAACCGCCAGGTCCTCTATGCCCCCACAGATATCCCCCCCTACACCCCGCCACCCGCCATTGCCGAGGATTTCAGCCAGCCGGTGGATATCTCCATTATCGACTCCAGCACCGGCAACCAGGTGGCGTGGCTTCCCCTCTCCTTTAATCCGGACCATCGCCCCCTGCTGTGGATTGCCAGCCCCATTGACCAATCCGCCACCCTGGCCTGGAAGACCGCTATCACCAGGAATATCTTCCTCATTGTCGCCATCACCGGCCTCATGGTCTTCGGCATTGCCCACTTCATCGCCAGCCACCTCACCACCATCAAAAATGATATTGTCCAGGGCCTTGACCGCATCTTAAATCATGATGAACCCGTGCAATTTTCCTGGCAGGGGCCGCAGGAGTTGAAAAAGCTGGCCACGGATCTCACCAGCATGGCCCACCATTACCATGAGATCCAGACGGCCCGCAGCCAGGCGGAAAACGCCCTGCGGGAGAGTGAGAAAAATTTCCGCAACCTGACCAGTTCGGCCCATGACGCCATCATCATGATGGACCACCACGGCGACATCTCCTTCTGGAACAAGGCGGCGGAGACCTTTTTCGGCTATCAGAGCAGTGAGGCCCTGGGCCAGCCCATCCATACCCTTATTACGCCGCGCCGGCCTGAGACCGGCGAAGGGGTTCTGCCCCTGGGGGGGAGCAGGGAGGGCTTGCCGGTGCACGAGATCATCACCCTCACTGCCACCAGAAAGAACGGCTCGGAAATCCAGATGGAACTCTCCCTCTCCGCGGCCTACCTCAATGAACAGTGGCATGCCCTGTGGATTGTCCGGGATATCACCGAGCGCATCCGGGCCGAGGCCAAAAGCCATGAGCAGCAGCAGCAGCTCATCCAGGCCGACAAAATGATCTCCCTGGGCCTTCTTGTTTCCGGGGTGGCCCATGAAATCAACAACCCCAACTCCATTATTCTCCTCAACACCCCCCTGCTGGCCCGCTCCTGGAACTCCATCCTGCCCATCCTGGACGAGTTTCATGAGGAAAACGGCGAGTTCCTGGTGGCGGGCCTCGACTACCCGGAGATGCGGAGCCAGATCCCCCGGATGTGCGAAGAGATAGAGGAGAGCGGCCGCCGCATCAAACAGATCGTCAAGGATCTCAAGGATTATGCCCGCCAGGACAGCGCCTCCCATTTTGACCTGATTGATCTCAACTCCGTGGTGGAGGCGGCCAGCCGTCTCACCTTCAACAAGATCAAGAACGCCACCAACCATTTCAGCACCCGGCTGGCCAAGATCCCCCCTGTCATCGGCAACCGGCAACGTCTGGAGCAGGTGGTGATCAACCTTATCCAAAACAGCTGCGAGGCCTTAAGCGGCCCGGAAAAGGGGATCATCATCACCTCCTCTTTCGACCCCGGGGAGAACCTGGTCAAGCTGGCCATTACCGATGAGGGCTGCGGCATTGATCCCCAGTCCATCACCAAGGTCACGGATCCCTTTTACACCTCCAAAAGGACCAGGGGAGGGACAGGCCTGGGCCTCTCGGTTTCCGCCGGCATCATCAAGGAGCATGACGCCACTATCCAGTTTCACAGCGATTTCGGCAAGGGCACCACGGTAACCCTTGCCTTTAAGCCGGGCAACAGCCTGCCTTTAGACCAAGGTACGACCAATGCGTAAAAACCAATATCCCCTCCAGCCCGTTCTCCTTGTGGATGATGAAGAGGCTTGGCTCCACAGCTTCAGCCTCAGCCTGCGCTCAGCCGGCATCAACAACATCCGCACCTGCCAGGAGAGCCGCGAAGTCATGGACATTGTGGGCCAAGAGGCCATTGCGGTGATGGTGCTTGATCTCACCATGCCCCACATCAACGGCGCGGAAATTCTCATCAAGACGGTGGAGGAATTCCCCCATATCCCGGTGATTATCATCAGCGGTCTCGACCAGGTGGATACCGCAGTCAACTGCATCAAGCAGGGGGCCTTTGATTATTTCACCAAGGTCTCAGAGGAAAACCGGCTCATTTCCGGGGTGCAACGGGCCATTGAGGTGGGCAAGCTGCGCCGGGAAAACTCCTCCCTGAAAGAGCATTTTCTGGAGGACAGGCTGGACCATCCGGAGGCCTTTGCCCACATCATCACGGGCAACAAAAAGATGCGGACCCTGTTCCAGTATATGGAGGCCATTGCCGCCAGCTGTGAACCGGTGCTGATCACCGGCGAGACCGGGGTGGGCAAGGAGCTCTTTGCCCAGGCCCTCCATAAGCTGTGCCACCCGGAGGCCCCCTTTGTGGTGGCAAATGCCGCCGGCCTGGATGACACCATGTTCGCCGACACCCTTTTCGGCCACCGCAAAGGCGCCTTTACCGGGGCGGAGAGCGCCCGGGACGGCCTCATCAAGAAGGCGGCGGGGGGTACCCTCTTTCTTGACGAAATAGGCGATCTCTCCCCCTCTTCCCAGGTCAAGCTGCTGCGTCTCCTCCAGGAGCGGGAATATTTCCAGCTGGGCAGTGATCTGGCCAGAAAGACCGATGCCCGCATGATCTTCGCCACCCATCGCGATCTCGACACCCTGCAGAAAGAAGGGGCTTTCCGTACCGATCTTTTTTTCCGCCTCCGGGCCCACCACATCCACATCCCCCCCCTGCGCGAACGTCTTGACGACATCCCCCTGCTTTTTGATTTTTTCCTCACCGAGGGGGCCCAGAAATTAGCAAAAAAGAAACCCGCCTACCCGGACCAGCTCCGTCTCCTGCTGGCCACCTATCATTATCCGGGCAATATCAGGGAGCTCAACCACCTCATTTTTGATGCCCTGAGCCATCATAAGGAAAAGATGCTTTCCATGGAGCGCTTCAGGCAGTATATCCAGAGTCAGACCCCCGGCACGGACCTGGGCCCTGCCCATGCCCTGCCCGACAAGGAAGATGCCACCCCCTTCGGCGTCCTGGAACAGCTGCCCACCCTGAAGGAAGCCAACAACCTGCTTATCCAGGAGGCCCTGCTCCGTTCCGGGGGCAACCAGGCCATTGCCGCTGAGATGCTGGGCATCACCAGACAGGCCCTTAACTGGCGCCTGAAAAAGTCGGAAAAGGAGACCCCATGAAGACCGGATTGTCCGTATGTGTTATGCTGACAACCATGCTGCTAGGCATTCTTGCCTCCCCTGTCCGGGCGGAACGTTTTGAAACCATCAGCACCGACGAACTGCTGGCCGTCAGAAAAGGGGCGGCCCCCTTCCTGCTCATCAATGCCCTGAGCCCCATTGAGTATAACCAGGAGGCCATCAGCGATTCCGTCAACATCCCGGCCAGCCACATGCGGCCCCATCACCATCTGCTGCCGGAGGACAAATCCACCCTGCTCATTTTTTACTGCAAGGGGATCCGCTGCACCAAGAGCAGGCGCGCGGCCCGCCGGGCCATGGAGTTCGGCTACGAAAAGGTAAAAATCTATACCGCCGGCCTGCCCGGATGGAAAGAGCGCGGCCTGCCCGTGAGCCATTTCACCTCCTATCCGGAGATAGATCCCCTGGTCATGGATCCCCTGGCGGTCTACAAGAGCATGGAGAGCGCTCTTCTCCTTGATATCCGGGGTGAGGAGGTGAGCCAGGTGGGCGAGATCAAGCAGGCGGTGAAGATCCCCCTGGATGATCTGGATCGCCACTATGAGCAGCTGCCGCCGGACAGACCCATCATCATTATTGACCATGCCGGCAAGCAGTCCCCCATTTGCGCCCGCTTCCTCTACAAAATGGGCTACCGTGACCTGGCCATCCTGAAGGGGGGCATGATCAACTGGGTGAGGGCGGGCCTGCCCGTCAAATGATGGTCAGCCCGGCAGATCCTGCTGAGACCTGCATCACCTTTTTCCCCTGTTTTGCACCCTGTGACACCTGACGCCCTGGGTGGTGGCTGACAATGAATGGTAACCAGATAAAAAAAAGAGCCGGCCTGCCCCGCCACCTGGCTGCCCTGTTCATGGCTGAGGCGGACAAGGAGAGCGCCCCCGCTCAGGAGCTGATTACCCTGCTTAGCCAAATGGCCCTGGGACCAGACGTTGCTCTGGCGGACGAGGCCACGGCCAGCCTCTATGGCCGCATCATCCTGCCCCTTTGTGATGATTTCAGCTCAGTAAGCGTCCAGGTGGCCAACAGCGTTCTTCTCACCATGATCGACACCTTCTGCCGCACCAGCCAGGGCCAGGAGGCCCGGCAGATCCTGGCGGATCTGCACCTGACAGAGCGGGCTGCTCTGCTGGCCCGCTACCGGGCCCTTACCAAGAGCCGGCCCCTGAGCCCAGCCCAGAGAGGGGTAGTGAAAAAGGTCTTCATCCTCTCCAGGGTGAGTCTGGGCGCGGATATCGCCATCACCTCGCCCCTTATCGGCCGTACCCGAAAGGCCTTTCCTGAGGCAGAGATCATCCTGGTGGGGCCGGATCATCTGCGCCATCTCTTTTACCATGATGGCCTGCGCTACCTGGAATTCGCCTACAACCGGGAAGGGGGGTTCCTGGAGAAGATGGCGGCCTGGCCCCGCCTCTTTCGTCTTATTGAACGGGAAACAGCAGATCTCGGGCCCGGGGAATTCCTCCTCTTTGACCCGGATTCCAGACTGAGCCAGCTTGGCCTGCTCCCCCTGGCCCCGCTGAGTGCCACCCATTACCTCTGCTCCCGTCAGGACCAGCAGGAAGAAATGCGCCTGTCGGCAATCACCCAGGCCTGGCTGGACCTGATCCTGCCGGACATCCCCCCCACGGCGCCCTATTTCCGGATCCAGCCGCACCTCTTTGCTCTCTGCCGATCCTTCTGCCGGCAACTGCCCCCCACCACCTTGAAGATCATCATCAATTTCGGGGTGGGTCATGATGAGAAGAAACGACTGGCCGATCCCTTTGAGGAAGAATTGCTCAGCCGCCTGCTGGAGACGAAAAACACCCTGATCATCCTTGATTCCGGCAAGGGGGAAATTGAAGAAGACATGGCCAAGAGATTGATGGCCAAAATAGAGGAAAAGGGCTATAACACGGCCGAACTTTCCCACCAGGAACTAGTTGAGCCGGAGATCGCAGTTGCGCACGGTCTCCTGCGCTTCAGCGGCAGAATCGACGCCAGGGCCGGTCTGATCAGCAACAGCGATCTTTTTATCGGTTATGACTCGTGCGGCCAGCATATAGCCACTGCCACCAAGACCCCGGCCATCATCTGTTTCACCGGTGCGGCCAACAAAAGGTTCCTGGCCCGGTGGCAACCCGCCAATCACCATGGTAAGACCACAACCTTTATCATCAACCAGCAACCCATGAGCCCAAAGCAGCGCGCTGAACTCATTGAAAAAATTGCCCAGAAAGCAGACAGGTACCGAACCTGACTCTTTTCTGATACCGCCCCAGGGAGAAACCCCTAAAAAGTCTTTTCCGCAACCACAGAGACACAGAGGCACAGAGGCAAATGCTTTTCAAGAAAAAAAACTCTGTGTCTTTGTGCCTCTGTGGTTACCTAATAATTTCAGCCATAATATAAAAAACCATGCACCAGCTTGTCTCCATTGATCACGACATTTTAAGGGCCGCCCTGCCCCGCTTCCCAGAGGCCAACATCCTGGTTATCGGTGATATCATTATTGATCATTTCATCTATGGTTCGGTGACCCGCATCTCCCCAGAGGCCCCGGTGCCCGTGGTCAATGTCCGGCGGGAAGATCTGCATCTCGGCGGCTCAGCCAATGTCCTCCACAACCTGCACGCCCTGGGCGGCAAAGGGGCCATCTGCGGGGTGATCGGTCGTGATGCCATGGGGGAGCAGCTTCTGGAACTCCTCAGGGAGATAGATTCCCCCACCAGCGGCGTTATCTATTGCGATGACCGGCCCACCACCAAAAAAACCAGGGTCATTGCCCAAAACCAGCAGGTGGTTCGTTTTGACCGGGAGGTGACCGGCCCCCTGGAGGCAGAGGTTATTGCCGGGCTGTGCGCCTTTCTGGATGAGAATATCCGCTCCTTTGGGGCGGTGGTGGTTTCCGATTACAACAAGGGCGTCATCTGCCAGGCCCTTGTCGACCATCTGCGCACCCTGCGCCAGAGTCATCCCGTGCCCCTGGTGATTGACCCCAAACCGGGCCATTCGGAATTTTTCCGGGGGGCCACCCTGATCACCCCCAATCATCTTGAGGCGGAACTGATGTCAGGCATCCGGATCACCGACGATGCCTCCCTCCTGAAGGCGGCCACCAAGATCAAAACGGAACTGGCCAGCGAGGCGGTCCTCATCACCCGCGGCGAAGCAGGCATGGCCCTCCTCTCCGGCGACAAGCCCCTCTTTACCATCCCCACCGGGGCCAAAGAGGTGTATGACGTCACCGGCGCCGGCGACACGGTGATTGCCACCCTGGCCCTGGGTCTGGCCGTGGGGCTCAGCCATGCCGAGGCAGCAACCATGGCCAATTATGCCGCCGGCATCGTGGTGGGCAAGGTGGGCACGGCCACAGCAAGTCCCGCCGAACTTCTGGAGGTAATGACATGAGTTATCCGAGATCCATGACCGGTTTCGGCCGGGGCGACAACAAGGTGGACGACCACACCTGGAGCGTGGAGATCAAATCAGTGAACCATCGTTTCTGCGACATCAAGATCAAGATGCCCAGGCAGCTCTATGCCCTGGAGGACCGCATCAAAAAATGGGTCTCCGGTTCCTTCAGCCGCGGCCATGCCGAGGTGATCATCACCAGCAGCGGCTCCATGGAGAGCGTCCGGCATCTGGAGGTTGACCGTAACCTGGCTGATCAGTACAGAAACTGCCTGGTGGAGCTCAGCGACCATCTCAACCTGACCTGCGACCCTGCCATCCTGCTGAAGCTGGTCTCCACCTACCCCCAGGTTATCCGCACCCTTGATGACGAGGCCGATGGTGAGCTCCTCTGGAGCCAGCTGCAACCCGCCCTGGAGCAGGCCTGCGCCAGCAGCCTGACCATGCGCGTCCAGGAGGGCAGCAATCTCAAGCAAGATCTGCTGGCACGGCTGGAGAGCTTTACCGCCACGGTGGCCGCCATTCAGGAGAAGAGCCCGGAGCTTCTCGCCCTGCGCACCAGCAGTCTGGAAGAAAAACTGCAGAAGCGGCTGGCGGGGATCGACATTGACCCGGCCCGTCTGGCCCAGGAGGTGGTGATCCTGGCCGACAAGGCGGATGTCACCGAGGAGGTGGTCCGTCTCAACAGCCATATCTCCCAGTTCCGCGCCTTTCTTGAGGCGGATGAGCCCACCGGCCGCAGGCTTGATTTTCTGCTCCAGGAATTTTTGCGGGAAATCAACACCCTGGCCTCCAAGATATCCACCTCCACTGTTGCCCACCAGACAGTGGAGCTGAAAAACGAGATGGAAAAGATGCGCGAACAGGTGCAGAATCTGGAGTAAGTTTTTTTGTTGTCAGTGATCGTAAATGAAAAAAAACTAACCACAGAGACACAGAGAGCACGGAGAAAGCTTAAAAAGGCCTCTGTGTTCTCTGTGTCTCTGTGGTAAAAAAATGAGGTTCACCATATATGAACTCCCGTATGATCAATGTCGGCTTTGGTAATTCCGTGGTGGCCAACCGGATCCTTCTGGTGGCCAATCCCAAATCATCACCCATCAAAAAGCTGAAGGATGAAGCCAAGCTTCAGAAAAAGCTCATTGATGTCACAGAGGGGCGGAAAACAAGGTCCATCATCTTGTTAGACAGTGACCACATCCTCCTTTCCGCTATCCAGCCGGAAACCATTAATCTCCGCTTCCAGCCCGTGGAAGACGCAAAGGATTGAAGATGAAGGGAAATCTGATCATTATCTCAGCGCCGTCCGGCACCGGCAAGAGCACCCTTCTCCAGAAGGTGCTGCCCCGGCTGCAGGGACTGACCTTTTCCGTCTCCCACACCACCCGGGCCCCGCGGCAGGGCGAGAAAGATGGCAGGGAATACCATTTTGTCAGCAGAGAGGCGTTCCTCGCCCTCCGCGACCAAGGTGGTTTTCTGGAATGGGCCGAGGTGCACGGCAATTTTTACGGCACCAGTAGAGAAGAGGTGGCTGCCCGCGTGGCCCGGGGCCTGGACGTCTTTCTTGATATTGATATCCAGGGGGCCCGCCAGGTGCGCCAAGCCGCAGCGGATGCCATCTCCATCTTCATCTCGCCGCCCTCATGGGAGGAGCAGGAAAAAAGACTCATGGGCCGCGGCACAGACAGCGCCGAGACCATCCGCCTGCGCCTGGCAAATGCCAAGGCAGAAATGGCAGAGGCGGGGTTCTATGATTTTGTGGTGGTGAATGATGATCTGGAGACAGCGGCACGCATGCTGGAGGCCATTGTCCTGGCCATGCGGGCCAAAAACCGCCGCCACGTAAGCGGCGAACCTCTTTGCCTGCCGGAGGGGCAATAATGGCTACGAAACCTTCAGCCCCCAAGGGCAGGCACCTGCAGGCCAACGAGAATCTGGTCTGGGGGGTCCATCCTGTTTTGGCCCTGCTCGAGCAGGCCCCCGCCACCATCAATGAGATCTATATCAGCAAGGGCAGGCCGAACCAGAAGATCCAGGAGATCATCGAGCTCTGCCGCTCTGAGGGCATCAAGATCCGTTTTGAGACCTCCCTGGACATCAGCAGCGAAACCGGCGGCCGCGTTAATCACCAGGGGGTGGCGGCACGGACCCGGGCCACGGAAACCTTGAGCGAAGAGGCCTTCCTGGCCCTGATCCGAAAGGAGAGCCGGCCGCCCTTTCTGCTGGCCCTGGATTCCATCCAGGACCCCCATAACATGGGTGCCATTCTACGTTCCGCTGCAGCGGCCGGGGTCACCGGGGTTATCCTGCCCAAAGACCGCAGCGCCCCGCTGGGGGGCACCACTGCCAAGATCGCGGCCGGCGCCCTGGCCCACCTGGCCATCTGCCTGGTAACCAACCTGGCGACCTTTCTGCAAAAACTGCAGAAAGAAAACATCTGGCTCTACGGCACAGTGAAGGAGGGCGGCACCCCTGTCTTCCAGACGGATCTCCGAGGAGCGGTCTGTCTGGTCATCGGCAATGAGGAAAAGGGTCTCCGCCCCTTGGTGGCCAAACAATGTGACTTCACCGTCACCATCCCCATGCCCGGTTCCCTGGACTCCCTCAATGCCTCGGTGGCGGCGGGCATCAGCCTCTTTGAGGTGGTCCGCCAGCGGGCGGAGAGCGCCTGAAAGCAGCAAGCCGCCCGAGAGGCACCAAGAGGCAAAGGTCTTCCGCTGTGCCCTGGTGCCTCTGTGGTGAAAATTACTTGCCCTTGCCCTTGAGCAGATCAGCGAAGGTGCCCATACCGCTTTTGGCCTCTTTCTTCTCCTTGCTGAAGCGGTCGAACTCTTCCCGCAGCTCAGGCTCTTTCTCCTTGCTCCCCCGTTTCCTGGTCAACATCTCTTCTTTCTTCAGTTCCAGCTCCGGAATAGAGAGGGAGATCCTCTTGTTTTCCGCATCTATCTGATCAATACGCACCTCAAGCTCCTGGCCGTCGGCCACCACCTCGCGGGGATGATTAATGCGGCGGCCGGCGCCCAGATTGGAGATATGGACCAGACCGTCGATGCCCGGGGCCAGACTGACAAAGGCGCCGAAATCGGCAAGGCGCACCACCGTGCCGGTGAGACATTGCCCCTCCGTAAAGAGGGCTGCCGCGCTCTCCCAGGGATCCGCCTGATTGGCCTTGAGACTGAAGGAAAAACGGTTGCTCTCCCAATCCAGCTTCAGCACCGAGACCTCAACCTGCTGGCCTTCCTCAAGGAGGGCCCGGATGTCGGCAACCCGGCCCCAGCTGATTTCCGAGACCGGAATAAGTCCCTCGATGCCGCCGATATCGACAAAGGCCCCGAAATTCTGGAGGGAGGTGATGGTGCCGGTGACCACGTCGCCCACCGCCAGTTTCTCCTGCAGGGCCTCTCTCTTTTCCTTCTGCTCCTCTTCCAAAAGGGCACGGCGGGAAAGGATGATATTGCGGCCCTTCTCCTTATATTCAATAATCACAAAGGGCAGGGTCTGGCCGACGAACTGACCGGCATCACTGACCCGGCGCAGGGCGATCTGGGAGTAGGGACAAAAGGCCCGGACCGTGCCGGCTATTTTGACATCAAAGCCCCCCTTGATCTCCTTGGTGATCTCGCCCTCAATGGGAATACCGCCCTTGTAGAGCTGCTCAAGATGGGCCAGGGCCGCAGCGCCGCTCATCTTGGTGGTAAAGAGCATCTGGCCTTCTTTGGCGGCCAGAAAATAGGCGCTGAGGGTGTCGCCCTCCTTGACCGTGGGCAGGCCGTCAGGGCCAAGGATTTCCGAACAGGCCAGGGCACCCTCGCTCTTGCCCCCCACATCAAGAAAAACCCACTCTTTTTCCACCCGCACCACTTCGCCCTCCACCTTCTGGCCCGGTTCGAACTGGCTGCCCTCGACAAGAGAAGAGTCAAACATATCGGCAAAGCTTTCCATGGATTCTTCCATCCCCTCTTTTTCTTCGGTCATCGACATATCCTCGTTTTCTTACTCCGGACTATCCGGAAAAAAGGGCTCACCAATATCGACCCTTTCAATATTTTTTGTTGCTGTTTCAAAAATGACAAAACAGGGCTGTTTCTTGCCGCCGTGGAGATCACCGGGATTAATGAGCAGGCAATCGCCGATCTCCTCCACCCCATAGCGATGGGTATGGCCGCAGCATACCACATCAAAGCGGCCCTGCAGGGCGATGCCCCGGGCCAGCTGCGGGTAATGGTTAAAGGCGAACCTGATGCCCCCCGCCTCCACCGCCCCCAGGGTGCCGTGATGGGTGATATGGGCATACCTGGTCCCGCAGGACTGGGAGATCAGATGCTGGTCCCCCACATTATTGCCGTAGATAAGATGGACAGGACCGGAAAACTCGGCAAGTTCCATGAGCATAAAGGGTGAAATCAAATCACCGCAATGGATCATCATCTGGACGCCATAGGCCCGGCAATAGGTAACCGCAGATCTCAGATTGGGAATATGATCATGGGTATCAGAAAGGATGGCTATACGCATAGAGAGACTCTTATTGCAAAAGAGAAGTCAGGGTATCAAGAAAAACGCGGTTAGCAGCGGCCTTCTGGAGGGAAACCCGGAAATAGCTGTCATCAAGGCCGTCAAAACTGGCACAGTTGCGGATCATTACCTTCTCAGTCAGCATTTTGGCAGCAAGTTGATCGGCCCCCATGGTGGTGCAGCGGCACAGGATGAAATTGGTCACCCCGGGTATCACCGTGAGGCCGGGCAATTCCTGCAGCGCCTCGACAAAGGCCGGCCTTTCCCGGGCCATGAAGGCCCGGACCTCGCGGACATAAGGCTCCCCATGGGCCAGCAAAAATTCGCCAGCCAGCTGGGCCAGGCGATTCACACTCCAGGGCCGACAGTGGCGGCGCCGGGCCGCCATATTCCCGGCACTGCTCACCAGAAAACCTAAACGCAGGCCCGGAATACCATAAATCTTGGAAGATGAACAGAGAACAAAGAGATTTTCCGGCATCTCCTCTCTGACCAGGGAGGATTCATGGGTAAAGGGCAGATAGGACTCATCAATGACAAAGGTGGTCTGTGGATGCGCCCGGATAAAGGTGCGCAGCTCAGAGGACGCCACCAGATGGCCGGTGGGGTTGTTGGGGTTGCACAGAAAGAGCAGCTCACCGCCTTGAAGGGTAGCGCCAAGGGCCGCCAGATCAACACCGAAATCAGGAAATTGCAGGGTGAAACTCTGCCAGGGGAGGCCGGCATAGTCGCAGGCCAGCCCATAGTCGGAATAGGTGGGGTTGACGATAACGGCCCTGGTGAAGGGGGCCATGGCGGGCAGGTCATAAATGAAATCAGTGGTGCCGTTACCGGCCATGACCTGCTGGGGCCGGCAGTTGTTGTGCGCCGCAAACAAGGTGCAGAGGGAATCGCTGGTGGCCTCCGGCAGATAGGCAATCTGGTCGAGACCCTGGATCAGCACCTGACGCAGACCCGGCACCATCCCCAGGGGGGAAAGGTTGCTGCTCATGTCGATAAGTTCATCGACCTGGAGGCCCAGCTGGCTGGCGGTGGCGATGATATTACCGCCGTGGACAAAAGTCATCTGCTCACATCCTTTAAGACAAGAGGCAGACCAGCTGCCACAAAGATCACCCGGTGGCAGCACTCTGCCACCTGCTGATTGAGCCAACCGGCCAGATCCCGGAAGCGTCGTCCCAGGGGCGTTTCAGGGACAATGCCCAGACCCACTTCATTGGCCACCATCACCACCGGGACAACAGAGGCGGCAACGGCCTGTAGAAGAGTGGCCACCTCTGCCCGGATATCCTGATCATCCAGGTCGGCAAGCAGGAGATTGGTGAGCCACATGGTGAGACAGTCAATAAGCACCACGTCACAATCAGCTGGAGACAATAAGATCCTGGCCAGGTGGCGGGGTTCTTCAATGAGTTGCCAGTGAGCGCCCCGCCGTTTCTGGTGGATTTCGAGGCGTTCCTTGAGCTCAGGGTCCTGGCTCGTGGTCATGGTGGCCACATAGCAGGGTCGCTCAAAATGGCGGGCCACAAACTCTTCGGCCAGACGGCTCTTACCGCTGCGGCAGCCGCCGATGAAAAAAAGAGATCCTGGTGGTTTTTCCTGCATGGCTTGCCTGCAATGGTCAACCACGAAAAATGCAGCCCAAAGAAAGCCCTTTGGCTGTTTCTTCCTGGGTCTTCGTGGTGAACAAGAGAATGTTTTTTTGTTATATGTGGGGGCTCTGACGCGGAATTATTTTTCCTTAGAGACTACTGCAGAATAATCTCTGTTCCCGGGGGGGGCACAAAGAGGAAAAAGGAGTCGGCAAAGGTCTTGTTAAAGACCATATCGGTAAAACTGATATCCGTGATACTCTCCAGATGATCCACCAGGCGGATGCGCTTCATGTCAAAACTTTCTTCATCTACCCACAAAAAAAGATGGTTCACTTGGCCATGGGGCTTTTTGGGGGTCAAGCGCAGACAATAGCTGCCGGGCTCGGCCAGCTCTTCCTGGGCCGCCTCAATCAAAAAATCGGTGCGCAGATCCCCTCTGCCGGTGAAAAAGGCGTAGGTGAGATCCTCGTCCAGATAGGTGGAGGCCTTGGAGACGATGAGCTGTTTTTCCCTGGCCAGGTAAAAAGAAACCTCTTCCCCGTCGCAGACCAGAATCTGGCGCCTTGGCGTTTCATAATCCCAGCGCAGCTGGTCTGGTTTTTGAATCACCATGACGCCGCTCCCTGTCTGGGTCCTGCCGCTTAAGCCACTCAGGGTTGTCCGCTGCTGGAACTGGGCCTCAATGGAGGTAATGGCATCATATTTTTCCTGGACCTGACGGGCAATATCTGCCGCATCAAAGCCGTGGGCAGGTTGGATAGATACGAAAAGAAAAAAAAGAAAGAAAGAAATTCTCAGGGTATTCAGCAAAGACATCATTTCTCAATCTGTACCAGTTCTAAGTTTATGGGCCGGCCAAAAATGCGACTGGCCGTGCTCTGCGCCGCCTCTGTTATATCAGACACATAATAACGGTTTTCTCCGCCCTTGGCCAGGCTGTCGGCCAGGGTGGGGTTCTCCACCAGGAATTTCTTCAGCACATGGGCCACGGCCAGGGAGGAATCAATGACCTGGACATGCCGCCCCAGGCGCGGCTTGATCAGATGGGTGAGCAAGGGGTAATGGGTACAGCCCAGCACCAGGGTGTCGATGCTCCGGGCCCGTAAGGGATGCAGATAACGGCGGATGATCATTTTGGTCTCCCTCTTGGCCAGCCAACCCTCTTCCACCAGAGGAACCAACAAGGGACAGGGCTGAGAAAAGACCTTGGCCGCCGGATTCAAGGCACATATCTCCTCTTCATAGACCCGGGCGTTGATGGTGGCCCTGGTGCCGATGACGCCGATGCGCCCGGAAACAGAAGCGCGGACAGCCTGGGCAACCGCCGGGCTGATCACCTCCATAATGGGCACCTCATACTCCTGCTGCAGGAGATGTCCGGCAACGCTGGCCGCTGAATTACAGGCAACGATAATGATCCTGGCCCCTTTGGCCAGCAGAAAATCGCAGTTTTGGCGGGCATAACGGCTGATGGTGGCCGGACTCTTAGAGCCGTAGGGAGCCCTGGCCACATCACCGAAATAGATGATGGAGCTCTCGGGCAATACCTCTTCAACAGCTCGGGCCACTGTCATGCCCCCGACACCCGAATCAAAAATCCCGATCATATCCGACTCATTAAAAAATAAACCGCCCTTCCTATCATAAGATGGCCCAAACTTCGCACGTATCCACCTCTCTTACCATAGAACAAAAGAGGCTGCGCCAAAAATAAAAGAGGGGACCCGGGCCTGTGGCCCGGGTCCCCTCCTAAACAGCGACAACGATCAGAGATCAAGCCTTCTTGCGGGGCCGGCCAACACTCTTTTTGCCCTTCACCTTTCTTTCCTCAATGGCCTTGCGCAGGTTATCGGGAAGACCGCGGGCCTTGCCCGCCTTTTTCCGCTTATCGGAAAGCGCCTTGGCACACAAGGGCTGGCGCAGGGGCAGACCATGCTTCAAGCGATAGGTACGGCCATCAAGACCATGGGAGCGCAGATGTTTGGGAGAGAGCATCTTAAAAGACTCTCCACACTCAAGACAGATGATCTTGTTTTTCAAGATCGACTTTTCCGGTTTCACATCAACAACCGAAGGGGCTGCTTCAGCAGTCTCGCCGACATCTCCCTGCGCCTCTACGCCCTGCAGGGACTGGAGGGCGCTAAAGGTATTGCTCAGGGCAACAGTAACATCTTCAGTGGACATGGAGGTTCCTTGACATTGTGATTTGACAATGTCAGCGGCCATCTCCAAAAGTGATTTAGCCATAATTTCATCCTCAGTAAATTTTAGATCAACTCTACCAAAACACAATGTTCAGCAAACACCATTGAGGATTACCATAGCACTGCATCTTGTTAAGATCAAATTATTACTGGCAGATTTAGGCTAAAAACAAACAACATGACAAATCAATGGTGGTTAAAAGAGGGACAGCCTTTGGCGTGAATCAGGAGAGGAGAGATAAAAAAAGATGACACATCACACTTGGGGAGTGTTGCGCCGCTCTATTATATAATTAGAACCTTCCAGCTGCTTAACATAATGCTTCAGCTGAGTGGCGGCAGTGGAGAGTTCAGCCGAATGACTGAAATTATGATTACCAGTGAGGATAACGGCGATGGAGAGCGTTATCAGACCAAATGTCGTTTCCCGGCCTTGACGATCTTTTTCAAGATAAGAACCTTCCTCGATATCCTCCCTGGAAAGGAACATATTGCGAACGGCATCAAAATGACCAAGCAGACGTTTGCAGATTTCAGCAACCATCTCTGCAGGGACAATAAACAAGAAATCATCTCCCCCGACATGGCCGACAAAACTCTTATGACGGGCCATCTCCGTCACCACATTAACAACAATCCGGGCCACCATGAGTATGACATCATCACCATGGGAAAAACCATAGCGATCATTATATGCTTTGAAATTATCAATATCCACATAACAGACGCCGAAGCTTTCTTCTGCATCAATGGTCTTCTGGATGGCCTGCAGGATAGAGGTGTTGCCGGGCAGGCGACTCAAGGGATTATTATCAAAGACCCTGTCCATGCGGACCTGGGCAAGACGGATCCGGGCCAGGAGATCTTCACAATCCACCGGCTTGACCACAATATCATCAACAGAATATGCAGCCCAATCAAGGGTGCTGAGACCCTTTGCCTCCGCCGCCAGCAGGATGGGCATACTGGCCTTGTGCAGGCAGGCGTGGGCCGCCTCGAGAAGGGCCGCACAGTCGGGCAGCGCCTTGTCGACAATGAGTATGTCCGGCGGATCTTCCAGAATAAGGCCTATGGTATCATAGGCCGTGGTGAATTGCTGAACCTGATAGCCACGGCTCTGCAAGAGAAGAGCTGACTCTTCACCGACCAAGACATTGCCGGCAAAAAGAAGGCGTGTCATATCAAAAAAACTCCCAAAGGCAGCACCACTGTCTGGCAACAGCTGACTATAGTGCAGTGTATCATTTTAAGTTTCGTATATTTATGTAACTCTGCCTTTAACCACAAAGGCATTCTTTTTAATACCCCCTTGAGGGGTACAAAAACACGAAGAGCTTC